>NZ_CAWQOY010000044.1:0-90989 GCF_963896525.1 Nodularia sp. LEGE 04288 | reverse complement strand
TTGCTTTGCACGCGAGGGATACTTTTGTATATAATCAAAGATACTAATCATTTAATTAGATGTTGGTAGAAGGTCAATTTTACTTTCTACCATTTTTTGTACCCAAATCATATTCCGGACGTGTCTACTATAATCCTGTGCGGCATCAGCTTTGTGAATCACCACATGAATTTACTTAACTCCGCTTATAAACCAACTCCATCCTCAACTTATCAAGCTCCATTTTCAACCTTTCATTCTCCATCATCAACCTGCCATTCTCCTCCCGAATCACCTCAGCTTCATTCCGCTTACTCAAAGCTTGATTAATCGCCAACTTCCGCATATCTAGCGAGAACCAACGCTGATAAATTTCCGTATGCACTTGCACACTATGCCCCAAATTATCTGCCGCCGCTTTAATTGGTATACCTAAAATATGCGCCCGAATCGCCCAAGCGTGACGTAAATCATAAGGTTTAAAATCTAAGCCAATTTTACGGAACCACCAACTAACTCGTTGAGTTAATGCCGTTATTTCAGCATGATTAGTATTATCCTTCTTACTAATTGCGGTTGCCAGCATCTCTAAATATTTAGGATTTCTTAAATCAAACTCCGAAATCCATTGTTTATATAACGGTAAAGCTTGTCTTTCACCAGTCTTACAATCTTTATGGACTTTCCATGTTAAATCTGCATTTTCTTGACTTAACCACCAATCAATATTAGGATTAATAAATAATTCCCGTGGACGTAAACCAAAAACGGCTAACATTCCATAAGTCCAGCGCCAAAGCTGCCAGCTATCTTTCACATTTTGATTAACTTGATTACCTCTGTTTTTTAAGTAATCTTCAAACTTAACAATTCCTGCGGCTATTTCCGTATCAGTCGGTATATTCCGGGAATTATTCTCCGGCATTTTGGAATATTGAGATAAATCAATTTCGATTTTAAATGTCTGACAAAAAGCTGCTATGGCTCTAGTGGCGTTATATTTTGCCCATTGTTTTTCAATTTTCTCAATTGAACTGATGAGATTTTCAGGTGTGGCTAAATCCTGAGCATTAGTAAATCGCTTAGTGCGGGAGAAATAATAAAAAAAAGTATGTTCGCTTTTAGTTGTGCGCTGATGAGTTTTAAAATACTCCGCTTCAAATTCTGCGAGTAACTCACCTATAGTTTTAAATTGTTTTTTAATCGCCTCATTACCTAAATATTTATCATTCCATTCAAAACTTTTTCTAGCGATTAACTTTCCTAATTCATAAGCTTCTTCTTCCGCCGTCTTGATTCCATCCAAGTTAGCGGGAATATTCAAGCTGAGATTATATTGCTTTCTCCCAGTGCCTTTTGTGTCCTTGTCTCCCGGTTTAATTGGTAACGTCGCCCGTAATTGCAGACTTCCATTTGATGCTCTCACCGTTACCTTAGCTTTTGCAGACTTCAAACGCAGATTTACTTGCTCTAACTCTAAGAGTAATTTTGTTCTCATCTGTTCTCTTTGCTGGTGTGCTTGCAGACTTCAACGAAGAAAACTGCCTTCGGTAGATGAAAATGATTAGACTTGGAAACCCGCCAAATTGAAGCTCTGTCTCCCCTCTCCGCTTGCGGGGTGGGGTGCATTGTGGCGTAATTAATTAACCGAACTTGTCTTCACCCTGATGATGTATCGCTATGATTTAGCCTATATTTAGCCTAAAAATAAATTTGTGATCAGCGAACAATGTTTATCGCTGACACTGCTTACTGCAAACATTCAGCTATTTGAAGCTATTGAAGCATCACCAGGAATACTCCGGTCCTTATCACGGTTATGATGGCTTCGCTATCTTCGCTCGTGATATGGATTTGGCACTCAACAGCCCAACTTGGGGTTTAATTGGCGCTCCCTGGAACGAAAAAGCTCAAGCTAAAAAGGCTAAGGCTAAAGTTACAGCTTAGGAAAATGGCAAAGGGATAAGTAGGGATAGCCTGGGGTTTTAGCCCCAGGGGGAGTCGGGAATTCAAGGTTCAAAATTCAAAAATTAAGAGTTTCTTTTGATTTTTGCATTCTGAGTTTTGAGTCATGTTCCCACTCCCACTACAAGATTCCTCAATCAGTAACGAACAGTAAGCTTGGAGATGTAGAAATGCCTCAGAATCCAGAAAATATTCAAGATCACGTTGAGTTATTCCACCAACCAGAATACCAACAACTATTCCAAAACAAGAAAGAATTTGAAAACGGTCACGACCCCGCAGAAGTTACACGGGTTGCAGAATGGACCAAGGGTTGGGAATATCGTGAAAAGAACTTCGCTCGTGAAGCTTTAACTGTTAACCCTGCGAAAGGCTGTCAACCTTTAGGTGCAATCTTTGCGGCTGTTGGTTTTGAAGCTACAATGCCTTTCGTTCAAGGTTCTCAAGGTTGCGTTGCTTACTTCCGTACCCACTTAACCCGTCACTACAAAGAACCATTCTCTGGTGTGTCTTCTTCAATGACTGAAGACGCTGCGGTGTTTGGTGGTCTGCAAAACATGATTGACGGTTTGGCGAACTCTTACCAACTGTACAAGCCTAAGATGATTGCTGTCTGCACAACTTGTATGGCAGAAGTAATTGGTGATGACTTACAGTCTTTCATCAACAACGCTAAGGAAGCTGGTTCAGTTCCTCAAGATTTCCCAGTTCCTTACGCTCACACTCCTAGCTTTGTTGGTTCCCACATCACTGGTTACGACAACATGATGAAGGGTATTCTTTCTAACCTGACCGCAGGTAAGAAGAAAGCTACCAGCAATGGCAAAATCAACTTCATCCCAGGTTTTGATACATACGTAGGAAACAACCGGGAAATCAAGCGCATTGCTTCCCTGTTCGGCTTTGACTACACCATTCTTGCTGACAACAGCGACTATTTAGATTCACCCAACACTGGTGAGTTTGATATGTATCCAGGTGGTACAAAGTTAGAAGATGCAGCAGATTCAATTAACGGTAAAGTTACAATTGCTCTGCAAGCATACTCTACCACCAAAACCCGTGAATACATTGAAAAAGAGTGGAAGCAACCCACTTCAGTTTCCCGTCCTTGGGGTATCAAGGGTACTGATGAGTTCTTGATGAAACTCAGCGAACTAACTGGTACAGCCATTCCCGAAGAACTAGAAATTGAACGTGGTCGTGCAGTTGATGCAATGACTGACTCTCATTCATGGATTCACGGTAAGCGCTTTGCTATCTTTGGTGAGCCAGATTTAGTTATCAGCGTAGTTGGCTTCATGTTGGAAATGGGTGCTGAACCTGTCCACATCCTGGTTAACAACTCCAACGAAGTATTTGAGAAAGAACTTCAAACTTTACTAGATTCTAGTCCTTTTGGTCAAGGCGCAACCATCTGGGGCGGTAAAGACCTATGGCATATGCGTTCCTTGTTGTTCACCGAACCCGTAGACTTGCTCATCGGTAACTCCTACGGTAAGTACCTATGGCGCGACTGTAAGGTTCCCTTCGTCAGAATTGGTTATCCTATCATGGATCGCCACCACTTACACCGCTACAGCACCATCGGCTACCAAGGTATCATCAACTTGCTCAACTGGATTGTAAATACAATCTTCGAGGAAATTGACCGCAACACCAATATTCCTTCTAAGACTGATATTTCTTACGACTTGATTCGTTAAGAATTGGTTACGCAGCGTGCTAATCAAGGGTAAGTCAGGGGAATAGGGAAGAGGCAGAGGAGCAGGGTGCAGGGTGCAGGGGGGAATAAATGGGACTCATCACAAAATGATTCTCCCTTTCTTTGTCCCCGCTCCTTCTCTGCTTCTAGAAAGTAGAGACTGGGGACTAAGAATAAATTTATTTCTCAATACCCCATTTCCAATTCCCGATACACAATCCCCAACTTACCTTCCTTTTTTTTCCAATATTGACCTGAGATATCTATTATGGAAAGTATCAATCACACTCACTCTCATCCTAATTACCATCCACCTAACAATAAAAAATCAGGCTGGTTTTCCAATCTTCTCAATCCTTTGCGTAATCGGCTGGATAAAGTTCCGGTTAAAAATTCCCGCCTTGCTCATGTAATTTGTCAGGTAATTCCTTGTTGTTGTCCCTTTGAGCGCAGTATTAGTTTATTTGGGCGAACTTTTCATATTCCACCTCTGTGTAAACTCAATCCCTTATATGACGAGTTTGTGGGAATGCGTTTTCGGGCTTTATCTTATCTTGCTGATGAGTGTGGAGAGGATGTCACGAAATACATTTGTTAGATATTTGTCTCCATTTATGACTCATTAAGCATCTGGCAAAAGTCTATTTTATGAGAACTATACCACAAATTTACACTGATAAATTATCTGCTGTAAATGTGGACTAAAGCAGATTTTTGCAGGCGGTCTATTACTCAGTGAATAGGCTAATAACTGATATTAACACTGTCGATCCAGCAAGAGAGAGAAGAGAAGAGAGATGAAAAGTACCCAAGGCAAAATCAACGAGCTGCTCAGTGAATCAGGATGTGAACACAATCAGCAAAAACAGGGCGAAAAGAAAAACAAATCTTGCACCCAACAAGCTCAACCAGGTGCGGCTCAAGGGGGCTGTGCTTTTGATGGTGCAATGATTGCCTTGGTACCTATTACTGATGCAGCTCATTTAGTCCACGGGCCGATCGCCTGTGCTGGTAATTCTTGGGGTAGTCGTGGTAGTCTCTCCTCTGGGCCTTTACT
This sequence comes from Nodularia sp. LEGE 04288, assembly GCF_963896525.1. Classification (NCBI taxonomy): domain Bacteria; kingdom Bacillati; phylum Cyanobacteriota; class Cyanophyceae; order Nostocales; family Nodulariaceae; genus Nodularia; species Nodularia sp. LEGE 04288. The sequence continues at coordinate 86,283 of NZ_CAWQOY010000044.1, read as the reverse complement.
CTACAAAACTGGCTTTACTACCGATTTGAGTGAGAATGATGTGATTTTCGGGGGTGAAAAGAAGCTCTATCAGGCAATTCTGCAACTTAGCGATCGCTACAAACCACCAGCAATTTTCGTCTATGCTACCTGTGTAACAGCGCTGATTGGCGATGATATGGATGCTGTGTGCAAGGCTGCAACTGAGAAAACTGGTATTCCTGTGATTCCGGTGATTGCTCCGGGCTTTATTGGTAGTAAAAATCTGGGTAACCGCTTTGGTGGTGAAGCGTTGCTGGAATATGTAGTTGGTACAGCAGAACCAGAAACAACTACGCCTTATGATATTAACTTGATAGGTGAATACAACATCGCCGGAGAAATGTGGGGAGTCACTCCACTGTTAGAAAAATTAGGCATTCGGGTTTTATCTAAAATTACGGGTGATGCTCGTTTCAATGATATTCGTTATGCCCATCGTGCCAAGCTGAATGTGATGATCTGCTCACGCGCTTTGCTCAATATGGCCAGGAAAATGGAGGAACGCTACAACATTCCTTACATTGAAGAGTCTTTCTATGGCATCGATGATATGAATCGTTGTCTACGAAATATTGCTGCTAAGTTGGGTGATGCGGATTTGCAGGAACGCACAGAAAAGCTAATTGCTGAAGAAACTGCGGCTCTTGATTTGGCTTTGGCTCCCTATCGCGCTCGACTTAAAGGTAAGCGGGTTGTCTTGTATACCGGCGGTGTTAAGAGTTGGTCGATTATCTCGGCGGCGAAGGATTTGGGGATTGAAGTTGTTGCTACCAGTACGAGAAAAAGCACTGAGGAAGATAAAGCCCGGATTAAGAAGTTGATTGGTAACGATGGCATTATGATGGAGAAGGGTAACGCTCAGGAGTTGTTACGGCTGGTGAAGGAAACTGGCGCTGATATGTTGATTGCTGGTGGTCGTAACCAATATACTGCTCTGAAGGCTCGGATTCCTTTTCTGGATATTAATCAAGAACGTCACCATCCTTATGCTGGTTATTCGGGGATGGTTGAAATGGCACGAGAATTGTATGAGGCTCTTTATAGTCCTATTTGGGAACAAATACGTAAGCCTGCGCCTTGGGAAGAGTTGGAGGGATGATTTGGCTGATGTTCTCCCGACGATGCGATGAATCAATGAAGTTAGGGAAAAACGAACCACAGAGGCACAGAGTTCACAGAGGAATGAGGGTTTGAGAGGTTTTTGCGTAGATCCAATGAATGCAATTTGGTATTAATATAATGGCGATTGTTAATCTTCCCAATAAACCACTGACTGTTAATCCTCTGAAGCAAAGCCAAGCTTTGGGTGCGTCTTTAGCCTTTTTGGGGTTGAAGGGGATGATTCCTCTGTTCCACGGTTCCCAAGGTTGTACGGCCTTCGCTAAAGTTGTGCTTGTACGGCATTTTCGGGAAGCTATTCCCCTAGCCACTACAGCCATGACTGAAGTTTCTACTATTTTGGGTGGCGAGGAGAATGTGGAACAGGCAATTCTTACCTTAGTGGAAAAGGTGCAGCCGGAAATTATTGGTCTATGTAGTACGGGGCTGACGGAAACTAGAGGAGATGATCTGGAACGTTTTCTGAAGGATATCCGCGATCGCCATCCGGAATTAGATCATTTACCGATTGTATTTGCTCCTACCCCAGATTTCAAGGGAGCGCTGCAAGATGGTTTTGCTGCGGCTGTGGAAAGTATCGTTAGGGAAATCCCCAAGGCTGGTGGAATTAGAACCGAACAGGTGACGATTTTGGCGGGTTCTTCTCTGACACCAGGGGATGTGCAGGAAATCAAGGAAATGGTGACTGCTTTTGGCTTAGTGCCAATTATTGTCCCTGATCTTGGTGCTTCCCTCGATGGTCATTTAGAAGATGGTTATAGTTCGGTTACAGCTAGTGGCACAACCATAAAACAGCTACGAGACATAGGTAGCTCCGCCTTTACCATCGCTTTGGGCGAAAGTATGCGAGAAGCCGCCAAAATCCTGGAGGAGCGCTTTAACATACCTTACGAGGTGTTTGGTGAACTGACTGGATTGGATGCTGTGGATGAGTTTCTGCAAGCATTGGCGATTCTGAGTAGTAATAGCGTTCCCGAAAAATACCGCCGTCAACGTCGCCAGCTACAAGATGCGATGCTTGATACTCATTTTTATTTTGGTGCAAAACGAGTGTCTTTGGCGTTGGAACCTGATTTATTATGGTCAACGGTGAACTTTTTGCAATCGATGGGGACTCAAATTCATGCAGTGGTGACTACGACGCGATCGCCACTATTGGAAAAACTCCCGGTTAAAAGCGTCACCATCGGCGACTTAGATGACTTTGAGCAACTATCAGCTGGTTCTGATTTACTCATTGGTAATTCTAACGTAGGTGCGATCGCCAAACGTCTCTCGATTCCTATGTATCGTTTGGGTATTCCCATATACGACCGTTTGGGTAATGGATACTTCACGAAAGTTGGATATCGAGGCACAATGGAGCTTTTATTTGGCATCGGGAACCTATTTTTAGAAGCCGAAGAAGAGAGAGTTAAACATTTATGGGAATTGGTATCTGAGGAATAAGAATTTGTTTCGCGCATTCGCCGTTAGGCGTTCCCGCAGGGTAGGCGCAAAGACGCAAAGAAGAAGAAAGGTGATTTTGGCATTTTGTACTCTGATTCACCAATACAGATTCTTCCTCAATACTCAAGACCTCTCATATCCAATATCCGATCCTTAATTCAGGACAAGAGAATGAAAATAGCCTTTACCACAAGTGACCGGATTCATATTAATGCTCACTTCGGATGGGCGAGAGAAATTGATGTTTACGAAATCTCCGACGAGGGATATGAATTTCTCGAAACCCTGAAATTTGACGGTGACTTAAAAGAAGATGGTAACGAAGATAAAATCAATCCTAAACTTGATGCTTTAGTTGATTGTACCATCGTTTATGTGACAGCAATTGGTGGTAGTGCCGCAGCTCGCTTAATTAAGAAAGGCGTTACCCCAGTCAAAGCTAAATCAGAGGAAGAGGAAATTAGTGAAGTCCTCGATAAACTCGTCAAAACCCTCAAAGGTAATCCTCCACCTTGGTTACGTAAAGCTTTAAGACAAACCACTCCAAACTTTGTAGACTAATCTCAAGTTGAAGCAACGGTATGAGTACAAACAATAATGTGAACGGAAGCACCGATACAGTAGTCTTGAACTCCCCTTTTCTCAAGACATTAGTCCAACAAATTCGGGGACAAGATACTTACGGAGTTTATCGTAATTGGTCAGATGAATTAATCCTCAAACCCTTTGTTATTACCAAACAAAAGAAACGCGAAATTTCAATTGAGGGTGAAGTTGACCCGATTACTCAGGCGCGGATTATGGCATTTTTCCGGGCTGTAGCCGCTGCTATTGAACAAGAAACAGGTCTAATCTCTCAGGTCGTCATTGACTTGAGCCATGAAGGATTCGGCTGGGCGCTGGTTTTTTCTAGTCGTCTTTTGCTAACTGTAAAAACCTTACGTGATGCTCATCGCTTTGGTTTTGACTCAATGGAAAAATTAGCAGAAGAAGGCGAAAACTATGTCAAAAAAGGTGTTGACTTAGCCAAGAGATTTCCTGAAGTCGGCAACCTTTAAGACTGCCTAAAAACTTGATTTAACTTTGTGTCTTAGTGTCTTTGTGTTTTCAACCATTAGGCACTAGTACAAGTTGGCGTAAATAAACAGACCATTCAAAATCCATGAAAAGCCCATTTTATAAGCTTTTTGACTTTTGACTTTTGACTTTTGACTTCCGCCTTGCGGTACTAGACACAAAAGTGTTTGTTTTTTGCTCAACTTAATCATCAGGAGTAATAAATGGCGCAATTGAGCGAAACAAGTATTGAAGAAATCAAAACCAAAATTAAGCGGCTCAATAGTAAAGCTGGTCAAATGAAGATGGATCTGCATGATTTAGCAGAAGGTCTGCCCACAGATTACAAAACCCTGATGGATGTGGCGGCGGCGACTTATAAAATCTATCAACAGCTAGATGAGCTTAAGCAACAGCTAAAAACAATGGAGAATGATCAATGACTGGAACTATGAATGAATTCAAAAAGCTTGTAGATGCAGAAGAATTTTTTCAGTTCTTCAATTTGCCCTACGACAAAGAAAATGTCAATGTCAATCGTCTGCATATTTTGAAGAAGTTTTCGCAATTTATGGCAGAAGTTGATGATAATGCTCATGGTTTAACTTCAGCAGAAATACTCACTCAATATTCGTTAGCTTTGCAAAAAGCTCATGATCTTTTCCTAAAATCAACAGCTTATGAAGAAAAGCTGTTCAAAGTGTTTAATGACAAGCCGAAGAATGTAGTTACGCTGACAGAAATCACTTCTGATTAGGAGGTAAAAAGTGATCAACCTAACGCCTACCGAATTAGAACGCTATAGTCGCCAAATGATGCTGCCAAACTTTGGCGAACTAGCTCAAAAACGTCTGAAGTCAGCGACAGTTATGGTTTCAGGTGTGGGGGGATTAGGTGGTACGGCGGCGCTTTACTTAGCAGTAGCGGGCGTTGGGCGACTAATCTTAGTCCGGGGTGGTGACTTGCGATTGGATGACATGAACCGTCAGATTTTAATGACTGATGATTGGGTAGGTAAACCCAGGGTATTCAAAGCTAAAGAAACTCTGGAAGCTATCAATCCTGATATCAAAGTTGATGTAGTTCATGATTATGTCACTGCGGAAAATGTAGACTCCTTAGTGCAATCGGCTGATATGGCCTTGGATTGCGCCCACAATTTTACGGAACGCGACTTGCTGAATGCAGCTTGTGTGCGTTGGCGTAAACCGATGGTGGAGGCTGCAATGGACGGGATGGAGGCTTACCTAACTACAATTATTCCGGGTGTGACTCCTTGTTTATCCTGTCTGTTTCCAGAAAAGCCTGAGTGGGATAGACGTGCTTTTTCTGTTCTGGGCGCTGTATCTGGGACACTAGCTTGTCTAACAGCGTTGGAGGCGATTAAGCTGATCACTGGGTTCAGTCAACCTCTGTTATCGCAATTGCTGACAATTGACTTGAATCGGATGGAATTTGCCAAGCGCCGTTCTCAACGCGATCGCGCTTGTCCTGTATGTGGTAACACTGCACCCTGGAGATACGGACAACCTCCATCCCTGGAACCTACAAGCAATTGTACAAAGTAGTCATTAGTCAATCAATTTTAGATTTTAGATTTTAGATTTTGGATTAAACTGCAATCTAAAATCGCAAGTTCAAAATCAAAAATTCTTTGGTTATTGGTTATTAGACAACGGACAAAACACTATCACCTGCCTTCCATAAAACTTCATCGCGACAAATCAGGAGACGTAATGGCTGTTAGTCTAACAGAAAAAGCAGAGTTTCGTCTGCGGGCATTTATTAGAGGTTCTGCCTCTGACAATAATGACGCTTCAAAAGGCATCCGGATATCTGTAAAAGATGGTGGTTGCAATGGCTATGAATATGGCATTGATGTCACTAGCAAACCACAACCAGATGATTTGGTAATTCAACAAGGTAATGTGTTGATTTATGTTGATGCTAAAAGTGCGCCGTTATTGGACGGGGTTGTGGTCGATTTTGTAGAAGGGGTAATGGAAAGTGGCTTTAAGTTCACTAACCCTAATGCAAGTGATACCTGCGGTTGCGGAAAATCATTCAAAACCGATGATGGCACACCCACTGGTGTACCTTGCAGCTAGTACCGCTGTGAATTCGTAATTCGTAATTGAGCCTTCAAAGCTGACCCTAGAAATCATGGACACTTGCTAATCTACGGGTTTGGAAAAAGCGCAAGTTGGTGAAACCGATACCACTTATCATTACTTACAGCCGGAGGAACCCCATCAATGCAGTGTCCTCTTCCGCGCTGTTTCTGGAAGTTTGGAGTTCACTAGGTAACAGAAACTCACAAACTGAGCAAAATCAATTTCATCGTATAACTTTTGAGGAGAATCGGAAAATGGCAAGCTATCAAGTTAGATTAATCAACAAAAAGCAAGAACTCGACTCCACAATTGAAATCGATGAAGAAAGTACCATTTTGGAAGGAGCCGAAGAAAATGGTATTGAGTTGCCTTTCTCTTGTCATTCAGGTTCTTGCTCTAGTTGTGTAGGAAAAGTTGTTGAAGGTGAAGTTGATCAATCTGATCAAATCTTTTTAGATGACGAGCAAATGTCTAAAGGATTCGCTCTACTTTGCGTTACTTATCCCCGTTCTAATTGCACAATTAAAACTCACCAAGAACCATATCTTGTGTAGAGTATTGCTTTGAACTCTCAGAAGGTTTAGATCCCCGATTTCTTGAAGAATTCGGGGATCTTTTTCATCTAGGATTACTAGATTGCAGAATTTTGAGAATTGTCTGGACTATTACTAAGCCAGCGAGAAGAAATGTCTTCCAAAGTGCCATTTTCCGACATCTTTCGCAATTCAATGTTGAGGTCTTTGGTTAAAGGACTATCGATGGGTAAGACAAACCCATAAAGCTCAGTTCCCAGAGACAAGTTAGTTAATTTTAAATTCAGTTCGGGATTTTGCGTGAGGTAATATTCCATAGCGGGACGGTCGAAAACTACTGCATCTGCTTTTTGATCAGACAATTTTTGTACGGCTTCTGCCAAATTTGCCACTTTTTGCACTCGACTACTATAGTTCTGCACAACTTCAGCACTAGATGAGCCTTCAACAGTCGTTAACCTAGCATCTTTTAAGCTTGAGGGATTGGTAAATTGTTCAGTAGAATCACCGGATAAGGCGATGGTTATGGCTGAAGCAAGTCCGGCTGTCAGTGAAGAAACTGTGACTAGAGCTAATACCATCCAAGTCCCGGCGATGAAACGACCGAGACGGGTAACCGGTGCGCGATCGCCATATCCCACTGTAGTCAATGTTACAAGTGCAAACCACATCCCATTACCCACTCCCTGGAAGTAATTTTTCGGGAATTGCTCGCTATTTTTATTTCGTTCCGCCAACCAAACCAAATTCCCCACCACGAACATCAGGATAACTAATACGCCCACGGAAGTTAAAACCGCAGTCTCAAAAAAAGGTTTTACCCGACTCCAAATACTGGGATCATCTGCTGCTGTTAAGACAGCAATTTCTGTAGAAAAATAGGGTTGGGTAAAGTCAACTTTTTCTAGGCGCTGGGCTGTAATTGTGATGGGGCCAATCAACAAATCCAATTCTCCCTGATTCACAACTTCTAGGGCATTGGCAACGCTGGATTGCGGTATTAATTCATACTCTATATTTTGAGAGCGAGCCACTTCTGCCCAGACTTCCACACTAATGCCATTCGTGTCTGTATCTTTGCGAACTACAAAAGGAGCAGAACCAGCCACACCCACTCGCAACGGCGCACCTGAAGCTAAAGTTGGGATAGAAATAACTAAAGCGACAGCTACCCCAGTCAAGCAATTATAGTTGGCTGCTAAACCCTGGCGGACGCGAAAAATAGATGCAGACAAAATCCTATGCAGTGGCTGTGAATGTAGGAAGTGGCGGAAATTCATGAGTGGTTGACTCCTGATATACTTGTGCGATCGCTGACTAAAAAAGGTGATGTTATTTCCTAAACAATGTCTGGATGATAACTCTTGAGCCACCGCATCTTCAAGCTGACCGCCAATATTAAATCAATTTTCAACAAACATATTTTAAAATTTTTCCTAGACTTGATGCGTAATATCTCTTGTACAGACGCGATAAATCGTGTCTCAGCAACTTTTATAACTGCCAGAGTTGAATTTGATAACAAAGATGACTGTCAAAAATCTGTCGTGCAGCTAGACCCTCAGTAATTGGTTGATCCAGCCAACGTTTAAAAGCCCAACTTCCTATTGTATGTACAGGTGGAACTGCTATCTTGACAACATCAGCAATATATTTAAATGTGGTCAGTCCAAATGTCCGAAAATTACTCAGACACAAATCAATTGTTGGTGCAATAGATTGAGAAATATCTTCGGATTTGATTAATTTAAATCCTGTCTTCTCTAAAGCTGCTTGAAGTTCATGAGCAATATGACAATTAGAAAAAATGCCCTCTTTGTATTCGGCATCAAGGCGCATCATATCTGCTATGAGTAAGTAACTACCATTATTAAGTAAACGCGCTGCACCTTCAGCTAAATCTTCCACCGCCATATATTGGCTACTTTCACTGAAGAGAACTAAATCATAGGAATGTGAAGTCTGAAAATCTTCAAATGTCGTTAAGTAGAAAGGTATTTTACCGTTAGTATTTTGAATAAATTTCTCTTTTTGGATTGCATCGGGTGCTAGTCCTTCAACACTCAGACCACGTTCCCAAAGAGATTTGGCATTACCACCAATACCACAGCCTACATCCAGTACGGTTTGAATTCCTTCGGGGATGAAACTAAAAAGTTTCGCTGCATAGGCTTCTTGCGCCTCACGCAGGTCAGTTAAAGTCAATTCTTCTCCAATAGTTGGGATTGCTTCCCAATAACCGTAATGTAGATAGGAAGAACCTGTGAGTCCCATATAGTAATCTATGGCTGCATTTTGGTAGCGTGTGGCTTTGGAAATCTTAATTGACTTTGGTTTTTGCATTGAGGGTTAAGGTCAGGTTGGCGAAGGTACTGGTATTTAATCACATTATTTGGATGAAATACTAAATTTCGCTGGCTGTCCTACGCACCAGGCGCAAAGAGCTAGATTGAAGAAAGAGATCGCATCTGAATGTAAATAAGATTGCGATCGCCAAAATCCGTTTCAAATTCGGTATTGTTAGTTACATGATTTTCTTTCAGTGGATTTTATCAGTCAGGGAGTGGGTACTGCTGGAATACGTGCCAAAATTCCTTTTTTGAGTGGTTCTGGACGTTCACTCCACGGTAATAAACCTTCTGGATGAGCATGATATTTACCTGCACACTCGAATACTCCAGCCACATCTGCGGGTGATAACTCAGGCGAAATGTCACCAAACAGATATGTAGATTTACCATGTGCAGCAAAGGATACCACACAAGAGCGATCGCAAGCGCTCATGCAGTTCACTGGTTGAATCACAAATTCTGTGTTCAATTCCCAATTGGGATAATGTGCTTCCAAGTGTTTCAGAAATTTTTCTCCACCACTTTCACCAACACGCTTCCCACCTTCCCACTTACTCGCACAAGTGGTACAAACAAATATTGTATGTTGTGCTGTCATCTATACCTCGTAGATTTTAGCTAAAGTTACTTTTTTATCGGCGGGTATTCTGACTTACGTAATTTTAAATTTTAAATTTAGGATTTGGGAATGTCTGATGCCATCTTCATATCTCAAAATAAAAATCTAAAATCTGTTTACAGCTGCGGGACAGCGCCGGAATTACACCGAACTTTCCCCGTTACCTCTAATAGCTAATTTCTACTAGAACCGGATATATGAAAATCTATCATACTTTCGTCAAATTTAAATCAAATCTTGTATAAATTTAACAGATAGTTTCTATTGACAGATAATAGTTAAATTGTTACTCGCTTAAATTTTCAACCATTCATGTAGCCGAAGACTTCCCCAAAGGTATTATCTTGACAAAGGTTTTGGAAAAAGCATATTCAATTTCGGTCGATGTCCAATAGCTGATTTTTCTTAAATGACTGTAGCTTTGGCTGCATTTTTAGGTTTTATTTCGCTAATTAACCCCAATATGTCTTGGGATCTTTATAAATGATTCATAATTTAAAATTATCAGAGTGATAATATATAAGTAAGCTAAATAGTTGCTAGTGAACCTAAACTTCCACAAAAAGCGATACAAGGCTATTTTAGACATTTCTCTCTTAATTCTGGTTCAGTTAAAAATTACGCAGCACCTCAGATAGATTCAATCATAAAATGACTGAAATCTGCGTGAACATTGTCCTAATATTAACCTGTTTTATTCAGGTATCAAATAAATGCCAGACTTTTGTCAAGGGGTGTTTAAAGCTATTAACTAGCTAGAGTTTAAACGACTCTAATCATTAGGAATGTATGTTTAGCTGAAGAATGCTAGGTATAACCTATTATTCACCTTTCTGAGTCCATCTAGAAATATTAAGGATTAGTCATGAATCAGATCAAAAAGCAAAAATTGAGTGAAGTCACCAAGCAATGGATGATAGCAAAAGGCTACAATCCCCAAAACTTGAATCAAGCAGGTGAAAATGGCGATACGGCTTTGATGAAAGCAACTAGAGAGGGAGTTTATGCAGTTGTCAAAGAACTCATTGATTTGGGCGCGAATATTAATGCTAAAAATAATGATAATAATAATGCTTTATGGTTTGCTTGTTTCGGCAATCATTACGAGTTAATTAGCTTGCTGCTAGCTGCCAAAATTAACATTAATAATCAAAATGATAATGGTGCAACTGTGTTAATGTATGCAGCATCAGCAGGAAAAACAGGTGTGGCTAAATTACTTCTACAACACAACCCTAATTTGGAATTAAGAAACTTAGACGATTATCAAGCCATAGATTTTGCTAGCAATATAGAGATTTTAGGATTACTCAAAAATGCCGCAAAGTAAGAATTTAGAGACGGCGTACCACGATATCACCAAGCATTCTTACTTATCTGTACAGATTAATCCCAATTATGTAGATGCTTCCACCCAGCCAACTGCATTTAAAGTTTATCCCAAGTTTTATCGGCGGGTAAAATTAAATCTCAATAATCCCGTGCATTCTTTTATCTGGTTAACCAGTGCAGTTACTCTGGAAAAGGCATATAAAGATGTCCCTTATAAACTCCGGGTAAACCCCTCAGCAGGCGCTTTATACCCTACGGAAGTTTATGTGCAAATTCGCGGGATGTCGGGAATAATAGATGGTATATATCATCTAGAAGTTGAGAATAATTGTCTAACTCTGATTTATGAATTAATTGATGATGGCCTAGAAAGTTATATTATACCGGGTAAAAGTATCAAGGGATGCATTTTTTTAATTAGTTGTGTTTATTATAGGTCTAGCTGGAAATATCAGGATAGAAGCCTGAGATATTGCTTTTTAGATAGCGGTCATCATTTAGGTGCGATCGCAGCATCAGCTTATCTGCATAACCAAGATATACAACTGATTTTTGACTTTGATAAACTTGCTCTTAATACAGTTTTAGGCTTTGAAAATAAAGAGTTTATTACTGCTGGGATAATCTCAGGTGAAGTGCAAGAAAAGCCAGTCAGGCGTTTAAGGCTGAAGGTTCCTTTTGTCTCTGGGACAGATTATTTTGAGGCTAATGAATTTATTGAACATAGCTATGAACTAACTGCTATACAGCAGAGTTCGGCACAGCTACTAGAACAGCCACAGTTTAACTTGGACAAAGATAAATTCTATCAAGCTGTTTGGAATAGACGTTCTATTAGACGTTTCCGGAAACAGTTTATTTCTCAAGAAGACTATTTATATATCTGGCGACAAATTACACAATCAATACCAACAGAGAATTTTGAGGACATCGAAATTTACTCTGTTATACATCGAGTAGAGGGGATATCGCCGGGATTATATAAAGGTACGCATCTGCTGAAAGCGGGTAATTTCGGGGAACGAACAGGTTACTTATGTGTGAATCAAGCGATCGCGAGAGATGGCGCTGTAACTTTGTTTTTTGCATCTAACTATATCAATTATCAAACTGCTATGCAATTAGCTGGTTTTATCGGTCAAAGAATTTATTTGGTGAGTAATTATTTGGGGATTGATTGTAGTGGAATTGGTGCGTTTTACGATGATGAAACCCAAGAATTATTAGAAACCAATAAAGATATTCTCTATGGGATGGCTATTGGCAAATAACTAGGATCATAAAGAGATATGGCGAACAATAACTTTTATTTTAATAGTGATGATTCTCATCCTAAGCAGCCGACATCGGCAGATATTATCCTGCGACAACAACTAGAATATTCTATTAGTAGGTATTTTTATGACGGATGCGATCGCATCATTCAAAATCTGCTCTCTAATTGTCGCTGGTATGTCACAACTCGCGCTAATGCGATGACATTGGTAATTGAATGTCCTGATCAAGTTACTAATTGGCGGGTTTTGCGACAAATCGTGCCAATGGGAACGTTACTAAACTCCATTATCAGCAGCGCTAAAATCCGTGTTTGTCCCCCAGATAGTCAAGGTATACCCTTTGAAATGAGGGTAGATGAACTGTCTGTTTATCGTGATTGGGCGTAAGTTAATTTTGGATTTTGGATTTTGGATTTTGGATTGTTAATTAAGTCTATCTATTCTGGTTAATGAGTTTGGTTAATTGTTCAAGAACTAAATCAGCAGCAGATTTGACTATGGGACTTAATTCTAGTCCCAAATCAAGATTTGCGGCTTCAATTAGGTAAACTGTTACGTCTTGGGGAAAGTCATTGACAAATATTTTTCGTCCAGCTGCTAAAGCGTTATCCCAACGAAAATCATGTAAGTTATAACTAGATTCTGGTAAAGCTTCTAGTTCTTCTCCTGGGACTTGAAATACAGCACCAGGTTCAGAACCTGTAGAACTTGCATCAATAATTATTAATGCTTTACTACCTCTGGCTTGAAACATTACTTCCATCCCTGCGGTTCCACAGTCATAAACTCGCACATCAGGGTGGGGATTTTCGGTTAGATATTGTTGTAGGCGTTGGGCAATAATTACGCCTACAGCGTCGTCACTGCGGTTGAGGTTACCGCAACCAATGATAGTTAGCAAGAGTTTTAAAATTAGGCAATCATGAGTTGCTAAATCAGAGGCTTCGACTGATGAGACAGACAAAACCTCTGAGAGTAAAGCCTTGGCGAATAGAAGTCGAGGCTACACAGACAAAACCCAGCAACCTGGGTTTAAAATCCTTAGTAGTAGCGAATTATATTCGCCCAAAACTTTTAAAACTAAAACTTTACACCATATTTGCTAGCAATTTCTGTGAATTTTTCACACTGCTTTTGTGATGCGTCAGTTAATATCATTTCTGCTTGTTCTGGAGTATTACCCTCTTTAGGAATTAAATACTTGACATAAAGTGCGATAAAATCGGCGACAACTGCCAAACCAGATAAACCATGTTTATCAGCTTCCTTCCCCGCGATTGCAGCGACTAACCCGGCTTTAATTGGGTCTGGTTTAACTTTCATAAACTGGTCAATTAGCTTAGGAATATACTCTGCTGGTGGCAAGTTATTTAACTTACTTTGGTCTGGAGTAAAATTACAACCTGCGGCTTTTGCCTGTTCCAAAACACACCATTCTATGAATTCTTGCAGTGCGGCTTCAGGAAGGCGAGGAAGATATTTATGTAACGCTATATCAGGCACAAGCTTACCTTATAAATTTATGTTTTGTTGAAGTGCATCACGGCTAGCCTAACGCATTAGTTCTATGAATTTTAGTGTGTTACGCTACGAGTTTTTAAGAAATATTTAGACGCTCAATTTATAAAAATTGCGTTAGTGCTATTTATTGGTATAAACAGGGGCATACTATAAAGTAGGTCTATATATACGGCTTGTTCATGAAACCTGTTTTACACAAAGGGCAACTAACTACTTGGAAAGATGATAAGGGTTTTGGTTTTATACAATTCACCACTGGTAATCAAGAAGTATTTCTTCACATCAGCGCATTTAAAAATCTTAACCGTCGTCCCCAAGTTGGTGATATTATTTGTTATCAACTCGCAGTTGAACAAAACGGCAAGTTACGCGCGTGTAATGCTTCGATTGAAGGGATGATTGTATCAAAACCTATATCTCAGTCCTCATCTTCTAGCACACCTATGAATTTGAAACCCAAGCCTATGGTGAAATCTTCATCATTAGCATTCGAGACATTACTTTTATCTCTACTACCTGGCTTGGGTTCCATCCATTTTTTATTGAGTACGGGCATTCCAATTCCTCTCATCCTTTATCCTTGTATGAGTTTAATTACCTTGGCACTGTACGCTGACGATAAATCTCGTGCAAAGAAAGGACGATGGAGAGTGCAAGAAAAGACTTTACATCTATGCGAATTTATGGGTGGTTGGTTAGGTGCGTTTATTGCCCAACGCCAATTACATCACAAAAGTAGCAAAGCTTCCTATCAAGTTGAGTTTTGGATGATAGTAATTCTTCATCTTGTATTTTGGTTGGTTTGGCTACTTTTTAATAAAACATTAATAAATCTGTTTCTTGGTATTGTTTCTGGAGGGTAATTGAGTCAGTCCAAGCAATCTCTGAAGGAAGAACAATGCTAGTCAACTGGGCGCTGGTGTCTACGAAAATCGTGTTTCACTATACGAAAGATAAAAATCCTGTCATGATCTCAACCAGAAAATGCATCGTTGCTAACTTCTAAGGGAATGACGGCGGATGACGACCCAGGAATTCCTCTTCTGCCCGAATGGCCAGCATAATTTCACGATTCATTTTGAGTGTATTAATGGTTGCTCGTCCTATAGCTGTTAATCCCACAACTTTTACACCATCCCAGTGAAAGTGTTCTTTCCATACTTGTTGACGAGGGTTAAAAATTAGGACTTTTTCACCTGTTTCCGGGTCTTCAACCATTTGTCGAGCAGCTTTACGTAATGAACAGGACACACACGCCAGTGCCAAATTATTTGCTGTTGTTGTACCTCCTGCTACTACAGGAGTAATGTGATCAATATGGAATGTTGCTGCTTGACCTACTTGGGATAAACTGCAATACTCACAGTGATCAGATGCTCTTTTAATGACTAATCGACGTAAAGCAATTGGAATAGTTACCATTTATTCCTGCTCTATCATACGCTGCGATCGCAAGTGCAACAGAGATAAAAATTCTGCTAGCTCAACCAACCCTTCTGCTTCCCGTCGTTCTGCTTGGGTAAGCACTTTGCCTGCTTCTTGGCGATCCAATAGAGATTGAAGACGTTCTTGGACAGCTTGAGGAAGCTCAAAGTGAGTTAAATCAATAGGTATTTCAATGACTTTAGGCACAAAGTATATCTAGTAAAATTGTAACCACTTGTAGAACTATTGTAACTCAATGTGTGTTGTACTAAACAAACTGAAATCAAGAATTCTTGATAGCAACTATCACCAATTGCTGCTATCAAGATGTCAGCATTTTTTAAGCAGTCCGAAAACGCGCCAACTCCTCACCAGTCTTCGCATCATGGGCGTGAACAGTACACACCAAACAAGAATCAAAAGCGCGCGCCACGTGACCAACTTCCACAGGGTCGCTAGAATCGTAAATAGGTGTCCCGATTAAAGCCTCCTCAATGGGACCGCGTTTACCCTCACCGTCACGGGGTCCAATATTCCAAGTCCCAGGAGCAATCACTTGGTAATTTTTAATCTTACCGCCCTCCACCTCAACCCAATGAGACAAAGCACCCCGCGCCGCTTCCGTTGCACCCCAACCCTTACCATCTCTTTCTGTAGGCTTAATATACCAAGGGTCATTTAATTTAAACTCGCGTAAGCAGTGTTCCGCTTGGCGATATAACTTGACAAGTTCGTGAACTCGTGCTAGCTGACGCACATGAACACTAGCACCGCCCATTTGTTTGAAGACATCCAAAATAAACCCGTCGTGGTGTTGCCAGGATTCGCCGTGATTACCACCAGCTACTAACTGTCGGGCTAAAGGTCCCGCTTCCAAACGTCCGAAGTCTTTGTGTAGGACAGCACTCGACCAAGAATAGGCATTTTCAAAGTCTTTGGTATTGTTCGCAGTGGGTTTAGTAGTGCGATCGCTTGGATGAATATCTGCTGTTCCCTCATCGTACCAGGAATGTGTAGTATTCTCCCGCAGAAAAGACTGATCCATCAAAGAGTGAGTATCACTGAAGCTGTCATACACGCCACCCTTCATAATCATCGCCGCATTTCGCCCTTCCATAGTCGGCTTTTGGTATTTATCCTCATGGGCTAAATATCCCCAAGTCACATATTTACCAACACCAGCGCCATATCTATCCAAACCGATATCTAAACCCATGCGCCAATAAAAACCCAAGTCTGACTCACGATGATTGCGGTCTTCATCCAACCAGTCCATGAAATCATCATAAGTGTGGATTTGTTCGTAACGTTCCAATGAACAACCCAGCCACACTGGTTCTAACCAATTAGTCCGGAAATATTCCAGAATTGCCCAAGCGCGGGTAATGTCTGTCAGAGTCGGGGCACACATCACACCACCAGGAACCATATAACTGCTGTGAGGCCATTGTCCCCCTAATAAAGCATAGATTTCTACAGGTTTGGCAGAAATTGTCACACCAATTTCATAAGACTTGCCAGTGTAAGCCGCAAACCTGCGACAAGCTTCTTCATAGTGGCGACTGCGACGGTATTTTTTATTAGTTAAGTCAATAGCGAACAGTCCATAAAAATAGCGGGGAATACTTTGGATGGTTTCGACAATTTGACCCAAATTTCTCGCCAAAATTGCATTGCGAGGCACTTCTGTACCCCAGAGCGTATCTAATGCCCAAGATGCACTAGTTAAATGGGAACCACCGCAGATACCGCAAATCCGGGGTGTGACAATTAATCCGGCTTGGGGGTCTTTACCTCGGAGAATAATTTCAAATCCTCGAAACAGTTCCGCATGAGTCCAGGCGTTAACTACCCGCCCATCTTCAATATCTACGCGCACATCTAAATCGCCCTCGACTCTACCAACAGGCGAAATATCTAGTGTTTTAATTGTCATTCTCTCTCCTCTCTTTTAAGTAATTAGTAGGGTGCGTTACAGACATTTCTCCTCATGCACCTAAAATCAGAATTGGGGCGTTACGCTACGCGATAACACACCCTACCTGTACAGAACGGCATAATCAGACTTACGCAAAAAACCGTACTCTTCGGGAAGCTTCGCTAAGGGCTGATGCTCACGGCGAAGCCTCTCAAATTCTCATAACTCTGTGTACTCTGCGCCTCTGTGGTTCGTTTCTTCCTGACTTCTAAACCGTGAAAAAGTCTTCTTCTGCCCAAGCTGGTGCTGCGTCTTTGGCTACCATTGTCAATACGGCATAGTCTTTCTGTTTGACACCTGGCGGTAATTCCTTGGGAACCCCCATGACTGTTTGGGTTTTAAATACGGTTCCTGGCTGGAGGTCAAAGAAGGGAAATTCTGGTTCTGTACAACCTAAACAAGGCATCCCGACACGAGTTTTGGAGGAAACACGGTTCCACAAAATGCGGTTGCAGGATGAATGTGTCATGGGACCACGACAACCTAAATCATAAAATAGGCAACCTTTGCGTTGACCAAATTCCCCGGTTGATGCTTTGTAAGCAAAGTGAACGTTACGAGTACAACCTGTTTGGGTGTAGGTGTTGAAGAAGGTTTGAGGACGATGCAATTCATCTAGGGCGATGTCGGCTATGCGTCCAGTGGCGATCGCTACTAATATCTGCGTAATCCAATCGGGATGGGCGGGACATCCGGGAATGTTGATCACAGGTAAGCCGGCTTTGGAAACAAAGTCTTTGCCTAAGAAGCCGCCTTCTTGACGCTTGAGAAATTGTAACCCTTGTGATTCGCTGGGATTGGGTGACATTGCTGGGATTCCGCCCCATGTGGCACAGTCTCCCACGGCGACAATGAATTTAGCCGCTTGGGACAAATCAGTTAACCAATCTTTCATTGTGCGATCGGCAAAGCGATTCCATTCCCCAGTGCCGTTGGGGGCATTTACAACGCTGCCTTCAAAGACTAAGATATCTAGGGGTATTTTGCCCGAAACGCAATCCCAGAGGAGGGTTTGCAAGTCGTTACCCATTTCCAGTCCCAAGGATGGATGCCAAAGTACCTTGATGCCAAAGTCGGCAATCAGATCGCAGACTGTCGGTTCTTCGGCGTTGAGAAATGACATGGTGTTGCCTGAACACGCACCACCTTGCAGCCATAGTACGTTAGTCATTAGCTACACGCTTATCTATTGTTGATCATGCCAAACTAGGTGATCAGGATTGTAGAGTATCACCTGTTTTTCAATAGACATCTCCAGAAAATAATTATGCTTCTTTCAAAACCCTTGTAGAGACGTTCCATGGAACGTCTCTACATTTTTTGTGGGAGTCTCTACATTTTTGGTCGGAGATGTCTAATACTTATTCATTAATATAATCTAAGTTTTTAGATAATTATTTTTCATTAAATAAAAATTAATTATTTAAGTAAGTTGTCCGAAACCCAATTAATACTCACAATCAGCAACGCCAAAATAGCTATTCAATATTTCATGTGTTTAAAGCTGACATTAATATTGGCAATTTCCCTCTAGGATTTGAGAAATAGATTGTTCTATAGTAAAAAAATTGATTTACTCTATTGCCAGAGTATGGGGAATGATGTTTCCTAGTTTCTATCAGGGAACATAGAAGAATGGCTATGGGATTCAAAATCTGCGTAAATCCGCTTAGTTAATAAACCCACTTGATGGGTGTTGACCAACTCAAGGCAGTTATGAACCCCAGCATTACAGATTCAGCAATTCAGGCGGCGATCGCAGCTATCAAATCAGAGTCAGCGACAGCAGCAGAAAAAATCGAGATGCTGATCGAAATGGCACAAGGCTTTCATAAGCAACCTAAAACCGCTCAAGATTTGCGGAACGCAGTGGGGCTATATTACCGAGCATATCAGATGTGTGGTGAGGAGTACGCCTTATTGAAAGCTCGCGCCTTGGTGGGGATGTCAGGGACGTTACAGAGTATTCCTGATCAAGGGTCGCAACTGTTGCTGCAAGCGAAAGCAGGCTATGAAGAGGCTTTACCCATTTTACAACAATTAGCCTTGCCAGAAGAAGTTGCCGAAGCACAGATGAATTTTGGGTTGGCGTTGCAATCGCTGGTAGCATTCAATCAGGCACGGATGACGGACAGCATCAAAGCTTATCACGAGGCTTTGCAGGTATTTACCTGGGAGGATTACCCACAAGAATACGCGATTTTATACAATAATATTGCGATCGCCTACCTTTCCATGCCCATGTCATCAGAACGGGAATACTTGCGTCAAGGTTTAGCAGTGCAATCCTTTGAAGTGGCATTAAAGCATATTAACTTAATTGACCATCCCAGGGAATATGCAATGTTACAGAACAATTTGGGTAATGCGTTGCAATATTTAGTCAGTTCCCATCCTGTCGATAATAACTTACGTGCGATCGCAGCTTATGACGAAGCCTTAAAAGTGCGTTACGCCAGAGACACACCTTTAGAATATGCTAACACCATATCTAACAAAGCCAACGCCTTATTCAACTTACCAGACGACATCGAGAAGCCAGAATCGGGTAATCCTAAAAATCTCCTCAAAGCATATACCTACTATCAAGAAGCTTGGGGAATATTCACCCAAAATCAGCAAACAGCACAAGCAGAAGCCGTCGCTCAAGCCATACAAGATGTAGAAGTAGAAATGCGCGTAGGGATGGATTAACCTTAAACTTTTTACTACTCCTATCACCATATCTAGACTAACACCGACATGAAAGAATTTCTTACAACCTTAGCAACTGGTGAACTAAACATAGCAACAGAATTCGCCTGGATATTAATAGCAACAGCCTTATCTATGGTTGGTGGTGCTGTTGGTGCAATGCTATTAGCTGGAAAAGATATTGGTTATCAGTTTTCAGCCACATTGGGAGCATTATTTGGACCCGCTGGTGTAATTCCAGGATTATTCATAGGTTTTGCCTTACTAAACTTATTCACAAATTATTAGGAGGAATTATGTTAGAAATTGGATGGCTTTCAGCTAAATTATTTTTCAAAGGAAAACTACTGCGTGACCCCGAATATTTCTTCAAACAAATTGTCATTGCAAACAGTATAAGCTTGGTAATTCTCCTCTCATTATCGCAAACAAAATTACCCTTTTGGCTACCACTAATATTAGCTAGTTTATTTGCAAGTACAGTCATGCCATTTCTCCTCAAAGATTTCAAAATGAAATAGATAGCTTTGCATAGAGAACCTCCAATAGAAAAGCTTTCTCCTCTTTATTCCTCTGTGTCCTTTGCGTCTCTGTGGTTCGTTTCATTCCGAATTTATTTCTGGTAAATCCATAACAGAACCAGTGGACGACTGCTAATTAATAACGACTAACGACTAAATATAATGACAAAACTAGAAGAACTAGTTCAAGAAATCAATCGCTTTGAAGCAATTATATCCCAATGGGACGAAAGCCAAAGGTGTGTAGCTGTAGGAATAAAAAGAGCGATAGAAGATTTACACAAAGCAGCATTAACGCATTTAATTAAAAGCCTGAAGAAAGAATCAATTTCAGCTTTGCGTCAAGCTGTAGACGATGAAATAGTATATTCAGTTTTGCTTTATCACGAACTAGTCAAGCCACAGCAACCGCCACTAATAGAAAGAATTCAAGCAGCCCTAGAAGAAGTTCGCCCAGGTTTAAAAAGTCATGATGGCGATGTAGAATTTGTCGCAATCAAACCACCTGATACAGTAGAAGTCAAATTAATTGGAAGCTGTAGCAGTTGTCCCACTTCAACCTTAACTTTAACTCAAAGTGTAGAACAGGCAATAAAAAATCATTGTCCTGAAATTACTAAAGTTGTAGCAGTCAATCATACTTCCACTGTCAACAATGCATTTACTCCAGAAGATACCTCTACTTGGGTGAAATTAACAACAATTGATCAAATTCCTGAATCTGGGATATTGACAGGTAAAGTTGGGAAGAATTCACTAATTTTATATCGCCAAGGTGAAAATGTTATCTGTTACTTAAATGCTTGTCCACATTTAGCCACTCCTTTGGATATGGGCAAATTAGATCATGAAATTCTCACTTGTAAATCTCATGGGTTTCAGTATAATTTAGAAACTGGGGAATGTTTAACTGTTGCTGATGTTCCATTACAGTCTTATCCAGTACAAATTAAAGGTGAGAAAGTTTTTGTAAAACTGCCCAAATATTCAATTTAACAAGAAAATTGCCACAGGCGATACATTCCAATATCCGTCGATGAGTTTAAATAGCTATCAGTCTTCATCTGCGGTTCATGGATATACCCATTAATATTAATCCTGCGTCACAATTGCCGCCAGAAGCCACAGTAATTTTCCAATTATTCCCTTTATCACCGGAAGGTACAGAGGTAATTTTAGGTAATATTATTGAACCAGAAATATTAGCTATACCCATAGCACCTAGTCCGATAAATATGTTTGGTCCGCGCGGTGCTTGTTTGTTATCTAAAACTGGTTCTTTGTGGGTATCAGATACAGGACATCATCGGTTATTGGGATGGCGAAATGTACCTACCGAAGATAGTCAACCGGCTGACTGGGTAATTGGACAACCGGATTTTTATCATGAAGGTCAAAATGCTAAAGGTACACCGGGAAGAAATACTTTTAGTGTCCCCACGGGAATTTGTGCTTGTGGTACAGGTTTAGCGGTAGCTGATGCTTGGAATCATCGGGTATTGATTTGGAAAAATGTCCCAGAAGATAGTCATGTTCCAGCAGATTTGGTGTTAGGACAAGCTGATTTTAGCCAAAATGAACCAAATAGGGGAACTCATCAAGCTGCTGCTAATACTATGCACTGGCCTTATGGTGTTTTCTATCATCAAGGTAAGCTATTTGTTGCTGATACGGGAAATCGCAGATTATTAATTTGGCAGCAATTACCTACAGAGAATGGTCAACCTGCTGATTTAGTTTTGGGACAACCAGATCTGACATCTCGCAATGAAAATGGGGGAAGTTCTCCTACGGCGGCGAGTATGCGTTGGTGTCATGATATTACTGTTTGGGAAGACAATTTAGTGGTTGCTGATGCAGGTAATCACCGAGTGATGATTTGGGAGGGTATACCTACAGAAAATAATGCCCCTTGTGCGGTAGTTTTAGGACAAAAAAGTTTTGATTCTGTGGAAATGAATCAAGGTATTTATTTTCCTAGTGCTAGTAGTTTAAGTATGCCTTATGGTGTAGCGGTTGGTAATGATTGGTTGCTGGTTGCTGATACTGCAAATTCCCGTTTGTTAGGATGGAGAAAGCCGGAGTTTCAATTATTATCTGGGGCGGTTGCTGATGGTTTGGCGGGACAAGTTAATTTTAAATCTAAGGGTGAAAATCGGGATTTTGGTTTACCCCAGCGTGATACTTTGAATTGGTGTTATGGGGTGAAGGTTTGTGGGAATGTGGCGGTAATTGCTGATTCTGGGAATAATCGGGTGTTGTTGTGGCGGTTGGCGTAAAAGTTTCACGCAGAGGCGCAGAGGCGCAGAGAAGAATGGAAGAGATTAGGGTTCGGGGGACTGTTCAAGGTGTGGGATTTCGTCCTACTGTTTATCGTCTGGCTACGGTTTGTGGGTTGTTGGGTGATGTTTGTAATGATGGGGAGGGTGTTTTAATTCGGGTTTCTGGGAGTGAGGTGGCTATTACTGAGTTTATCAATAAACTATATATTGAATGTCCTCCTTTGGGGAAAATTCAGGAGTTGACAAGAGTTAGTTATGAAGGTGATGGGGATTTTACTGATTTTGTGATTTCTCATAGTGTGAGTAGTTCTAAAAATACAGAAGTTACTCCTGATGCGGCGATTTGTCCCCAATGTCAACAGGAAATTTTTGACCCTTTTAGCCGTTTTTATCGTTACCCTTTTACTAATTGTACTCATTGCGGTCCTCGCTTCAGTATTATTCGTGGGATTCCTTACGATAGATGCAATACCAGTATGTCTGCGTTTGCTATGTGTGCTGAATGTGAACGGGAGTATGAAAATGTGGAAAATCGTCGTTTTCACGCCCAACCTGTAGCTTGTCATACTTGCGGACCGAAAGCTTGGCTAGAACGGGCTGATGGTCAACCTGTGACGGCTTCGATGTTTTCGATGATGGATGATGTTGATGCTGTTTGTACTTTGTTGCAAAAAGGTGAGATTGTGGCTATTAAAGGGTTGGGTGGTATTCATCTAGCTTGTGACGCAACTCAAGAAGCTGCTGTACAAAAATTGCGTCAGCGTAAACGACGTTATCACAAACCTTTGGCTTTAATGGCGCGGGATATGGCAGTAATTGCCGATTATTGTACTATTAACGATACAGAAAAGGAATTATTAGTAAGTGCTGCTGCGCCTATTGTATTGTTACAAAAAAATCCTGAATGTCTAATTGCGCCTTCAGTTTCACCGGGACTAAATTATCTCGGTTTTATGTTACCTTACACGCCTTTACATCATTTAATTTTGCGGCGGATGAATCGCCCTATTGTGTTAACCAGTGGGAATATTGCTGATGAACCTCAATGTATTGATAATGAAGAAGCTAGAGAAAACTTAAGTCACATTGCGGATTATTTTCTTTTACATAATCGGGATATTGTCAACCGAGTAGATGATTCTGTTGCTAGGGTGATTGATAATCAAGTAAAAATTATTCGCCGGGCTAGGGGATATGCACCAGCACCGATGATTTTACCACCGGGATTTGAGAAGGTAACGCCAATTTTAGCGATGGGTAGTGAGTTAAAAAATACCTTTTGTTTATTACGCGAAGGTGAAGCAATTCTTTCTCAACATTTGGGCGATTTAGAAACCGCTGCGGCTTTTCATGCTTATCAAGATACACTCAATCTATATTTAAATTTATTTGAACATCAACCAGAAGTGATCGCTATCGATAAACACCCCGAATATCTTTCCACAAAACTCGGTAAAGAACTCGCATCTGTTAATAAACTTAAACTTCACCCTATCCAACATCATCACGCCCATATTGCTGCTTGTATGGCAGAAAATGGGATTCCTTTAAATTCAGCCCCAGTTTTAGGGATTGCTTTAGATGGATTAGGTTATGACGAAGACGGCAAATTTTGGGGAGGAGAATTTCTCTTAGCAGATTATCGTCAATTTCAGCGACTCGCAACATTTAAACCAGTGGCGATGATTGGCGGTGAAAAAGCAATTTATCAGCCTTGGCGTAACACCTACGCCCACTTACTCAGTGCCGATATTTGGGATGAAAGTCAACAAAAATATCCTGACTTGGAAATTATCAAATTTTTACAGCAACAGCCCTTAAAGCTACTTAAAAAAGCTGTAGAACAAGGAATTAACTCACCTCCAGCCTCATCCGTAGGGAGGTTGTTTGATGCAGTAGCTGCGGCTATCGGCATTTATCCAGAAGAATGTAGCTATGAAGGACAAGCTGCGATCGCAATGGAAGCCTTAGTCAATCCTATCAACTTAAATAATCATGAAGAAACCCTAAATTATCCTTTTCACCTTAACTTTTCCGATAGCATTTATTATATAGACTCAAAACCAATGTGGCAAGCCCTGCTTCAAGACTTGCAAAAACAGATTAGTCAATCAGAGATAGCCACAAAATTTCATAAAAGTTTAGCTCAAATTATTGTTGATGTAGTTAAACATCTTTCTCAAAAAAACCTGATTAATCAAGTCGTATTAACCGGAGGAGTATTTCAGAACTGCATTTTATTAACACAAGTTACCCAAGGTTTACAAACTTTAGGAATAAACGTAATAACTCACAGTTTACTCCCCTCCAACGACGGCAACATATCACTAGGACAAGCAGTAATTACAGCCGCCCAATTAATCCCCAACTCTTAATCTTTCCTCTGCGTTCTCTGCGCCTCTGTGGTTCGTTTCATAAATTCCAGGAAAACAAAAATGTGCTTAGGAATCCCAGGTCAAATAATAGAAATCAGCGACATTAACCATAAACTAGCCATAGTTAACATAGCTGGAGTCAAACGCCAAATAAACATAGCCTGCATAATCAACGAACAACATCCCCCCGAAAAATGTATAGGAGATTGGGTATTAGTTCACGTAGGCTTCGCCATGAATCGCATCAACGAACAAGAAGCAGCAGAAACATTAAAACTATTAGAAGAACTAGCAACAGCCCAAGCCCAAATATAGGAAAGTGCCGACTGCTGAGTGCTGAGTAGAAATCCACTTGCTTCAAAAATTTAAGCAACCAACACCATTTTCTCTTCTCTTCCTTGGCGACCTTGGCGACTTGGCGGTTCGTTAAAAACCCCCCAAAAAAAAGCTAAAATCCCCCATGAAATACGTCAACGAATTTCGAGAACCAGAAAAAGCAGCAGCCCTAAGCAAGCAAATAACCCAACTATGCAACCAACTAAACAAACCCCTCAAACTAATGGAAGTATGTGGTGGACATACCCACTCCATATTTAAATACGGTATAGAAGACATCCTTCCCCCCAACCTAGAACTCATCCACGGGCCTGGTTGTCCAGTATGCGTCATGCCAAAAGGGAGATTAGACGATGCGATCGCCATATCCCAAAATCATAACGTTATTCTCGCCACATTTGGCGACACCATGAGAGTTCCCGGTTCCACCACCAACCTACTCCAAGCCAAAGCCACAGGCGCAGATATCCGCATGGTTTACTCCCCCCTCGATAGCCTGCAAATCGCTAGAGACAACCCAGACAAAGAAATTGTCTTTTTCGCCCTCGGCTTTGAAACCACCGCCCCCAGTACCGCCCTCACCATCTTGCAAGCAGCAGCCGAAAACATCACCAACTTTAGTATGTTTTCCAACCATGTTCTCGTTATACCCGCCCTTCAAGCCCTACTAGATAACCCCGACTTACAACTAGATGGATTTATTGGGCCTGGTCATGTCAGCATGGTAATTGGAACAGAAGCATATCAATTTATTGCCCAAAAATATCATAAACCCATAGTAATTTCCGGCTTTGAACCCTTAGATATACTCCAATCAATTTGGATGATATTACAGCAGTTAGTAGAAAACCGTTGTGAAGTAGAAAACCAATATAACAGATTAGTAGAACCAGCCGGAAATCTAGTTGCATTGCAAGCAATGAACCAAGTATTTGCAGTGCGAGAAAACTTTGATTGGCGAGGCTTAGGCGAAATACCTGAATCAGGCTTAAAAATCCGGAATGAATATGCCCAATTTGATGCAGAAGAAAAATTTATTATTCCTAACTTAAAAGTAGCTGACCACAAAGCCTGTAAATGTGGAGAAATCCTCAAAGGAGTTTTAAAACCTTGGGAATGTAAAGTATTTGGTACAGCTTGCACACCAGAAACACCCATTGGAAGCTGCATGGTTTCCTCAGAAGGTGCGTGTGCAGCCTACTACAAATATGGACGACTTTCTGCAATTAGTAAAAAAGCTGAAAAAGTAGCTTTATCTAAATTAGCTATACTCTAACTCCCCTCCTCGCTTGCGGGGAGGGGCTGGGGGTGGGGTTCATTACACAAAATAGGAGAAAAAGTATATGCCATTCATCACAATACAAATAGCCAAAGGTCACTCCGTCGAAAAAAAGCGCCAATTAGTCAAAGCACTAACCGAAACACTAATTGAAACCTTGGGTGCTAAACCAGAATGGATAACTATACATATTGATGAATTTGAGAGAGAAAATTGGGCTGTGGGTGGTCAATTACATATAGATAAACATAGTGGTAGACATAAAGAAAAAGGTATCTAAACTTTCTCCTTCCTCTCCTTCTTCTCCCAAGGGGAGACGCTACGCTAACGCGTACTTTGTGTCCTTAGTGGTTCGTTTTTAAACATGAATTTTTCCCCCAAACACAAAACCCAAAATCCTCTCCTGCAAAAAATCGGCAAACCCCAAAAAAGTAAGGTGAGAGAGACTCATATTACCCTCGCCCACGGTAGCGGCGGTAAAGCCATGCGCGATTTAATCGAGGATATCTTTGTTAGTAGCTTTGATAATCCAATTCTCTCCCAATTAGAAGACCAAGCCAGTTTAAACTTAGCTAGTCTCGCCCAACAGGGAGATAGACTAGCATTTACCACAGATTCTTACGTTGTAGATCCTTTATTCTTTCCCGGTAGTGATATTGGTGAATTAGCAATTAATGGCACGATTAATGATTTAGCAGTCAGTGGTGCTAAACCTTTATATCTTACTTGTAGCGTTATTATAGAAGAAGGATTACCAGTAGAAACTTTGCGGCGTGTTGTTGCTAGTATGAAAGTAGCCGCCCAAAAAGCTGGCGTGCAAATTGTCACAGGTGACACAAAAGTTGTCCAACGTGGTGCTGCGGATAAACTGTTTATTAATACTACAGGTATTGGGGTGATTCCTCAAGGAATTAACATTTCTGCCCATAATATCCAAGTGGGAGATGTGGTAATTATTAATGGCGAATTGGGAAATCATGGTGCAGCAATTTTAATCGCCCGTGGGGAATTAGCCTTAGAAACTAATGTCGAAAGTGACTGTCAACCTTTACACAGTTTAGTAGCAGATATCCTGAGTGTTTGTCCTGAAATTCATGCTATGCGTGATGCTACACGGGGCGGTTTAGCTACAGTTTTAAATGAATTTTCTGTGAGTTCTGGTGTAGGTATTCGCCTTGATGAAGAATCTATTCCTGTGCGGGAAGAAGTTAAAGGAGTTTGTGAAATACTAGGTTTAGATCCTTTGTATTTGGCTAATGAAGGTAAGTTAGTGGTGGTGGTAGCTGGTGAGAATGCTAAAACTGTTTTAGCGGCTATGAGATCACATTCAGCCGGGAAGGATGCTTGTGTTATTGGTGAGGTTATTGCTTCGCCTCCGGGTATTGTGTTGTTAAGAACGGCTTTTGGGACTGAAAGAATTGTAGATATGTTGGTGGGGGAACAATTACCCAGGATTTGTTGATTTTTTTTGGAGTAACGAACCGCCAAGTCGCCCGCGCGCAGCGATGCCCGCAAGGGCTGTAGTACGCCAAGTTAAGAGGGTTTAAAAGGTTCTTTGGTAAGATTTATGAATAAATGAGAAAGAACGAACCGCAGAGGACACAGAGTACACGGAGAAAGAGAGTTCAAGAGGTTATTTTTGTGAGTTACTTTTTGCTAAGTTGGTCTATCTATTTTAGATAAGATATATACCAATACAGTTTAGTTAAAGATTTTTTTCCTCTCTTTCTTCTCTTCTATTATCTCTGTGTCCTCTGCGCCTCTGTCGTTCGTAAAAAAAATAAACCTGACTTTAAGTGAAGCGTATTGATTTATATGCACGAACTAGGAATTACGCAAAATATTGTGGCTATTGTTAGTGAACACGCCCAAGGTGCAAAGGTTCAACGTGTGGTGTTAGAAATTGGGCAACTTTCGGCGATTTTACCTGATGCTATTGAGTTCTGTTTTGATGTCTGTACTCAAGGTACGGTTTTAGTCGGGGCGATATTAGAAATTAGAGAAATTCCAGGTTTAGCACGATGTCGTGAATGTGGTGCAGAAATACATTTAAATAAACCTTTTGGTGTATGTAGCTGTGGTAGCGTGCAGTTAGATTTAATAACTGGTGAAGAATTGAAAATTAAGGAAATCGAAATAGAGTAATTATGTGTGTAACTTGCGGTTGTTCTGATGATGCTGAAAGCACAATTACTAATTTACAAACTGGTGAGGTTGAACACAAGCACCATGATCATACTCACACTTTACCTGATGGAACTATAATCACTCATTCCCATAATCATGATACTCAGCATGAAGCGTCTCAAGTTCATGCCAAAATACATAATACAACAATATCTTTAGAACAGGATATTTTAGCGAAAAATAATCTGATAGCCGCCCAAAATCGGGGATGGTTTAAAGGACGCAATATTTTAGCTTTAAATTTAATGAGTTCTCCTGGTTCGGGTAAAACTACTCTGTTAACTCGGACTATTCATGATTTAAAGCATCAGTTACCGATTAATGTGATTGAAGGCGACCAAGAAACAGCTAATGATGCCCAAAAGATTAGGGAAACGGGCTGTAATGTTGTGCAAATTAATACGGGTACTGGTTGTCATTTAGAAGCTTCTATGATTGATAGGGGTTTACAACAATTGAATCCGCCTCTCAATTCAGTGGTGATGATTGAAAATGTGGGAAATTTGGTTTGTCCGGCTTTGTTTGATTTGGGAGAACAAGCTAAGGTGGTGATTCTCTCGGTGACTGAGGGAGAAGATAAGCCTATCAAGTATCCCCATATGTTTCGTGCTAGTGACATCCTGATTCTGACTAAGATTGATTTACTGCCTTACGTGCAGTTTGATGTGCAGAAATGTATCGATTATGCCCTACAAGTTAATCCCCAAATTCAGATTTTTCAGGTTTCTGCTACTACTAGTGTTGGTTTAGAAAGTTGGTATGCTTGGTTATCTGCAAGAGTGGCGAATTTTTCGATTTCTGTTTCTGTTTAAATTTTTTACCGTAGCTTGATCAATAATATCTGTAATTAAATTAATCCACAAATGAACACAGAGAAGAAAAGATATCTGTGTTTTTTCGTTCGTGTTTTTACTAATTTATGCAGTATCTAATTCACGCGTTAAGTTCATGCTTTAAGTCTTTATATTCTGATTTAACCTTTTAATAAACAACAATTTACGGATTTATGCAATCCCTCTGAAGATCCATGAAAAAATCACCTATTTTTATCAAAAATAAATAGTGCATATTCTTTTTTACTGGTAATGCATAAATTTTAAATAATGCACTTCGGGTTTTAAGTAGCAAAGCTATATTGCAACGCAGAGAATCACTATGGTCAATGTAATTGCTCGTGACACTGACAAAGGACTTTTAACTTACATTATTCAATTCCTAGCATCTAGTACCCTAAAAACTGACGATGGTCGCACTGATGCAGTATTTGACTTTGAAGACGCACTTGATCAAACGGAAATGGCACAGCTAGCCGTTAATGAGTTGAAAAAAAGTCCTGAAGTTAATATCTTATTTAAGGAACGCTGGCTTCCTGCTCCTGTCAATCTCGATGAGTTAATCCAGCTTCCAGAGGGTACTTTGGGTCATGTTTATGCTCATAAAATTAAGTCCCAAAAATTTAATCCCTATTTCTATAAGACGGTTCCTGTAGTTGATGATATCTCTTATCTCAAAATGCTCTGGAGAACTACCCATGATATTTATCATGTGGTTGGTGGATTTGATACTGATGAAATTGGTGAAATTGGACTACAAGCTTTTTTTATCGCTCAAACACCGATTCCTATCAGCGCTATGATTGTAAGTTTTGGTCTGGTGATGATTAGTCTTTATCAACCACATAATTTCAAATATTTAATGTCTGAAATTTCCCGTGGTTATAATCTCGGTTCCCAAACGCCAGGTAAGTTTATTGCTCAAAAATGGGATCAATATTGGGATGTCCAGGTGAGCGATATTCGGGCAAATCTGGGAATGAAGGCTATTTTGTAAAACTGATTCTTAGCAGCTAGGATTTAGCTACAAATGTCCTAGAGTTATGTCTGTTTTAATTCTCTCCCCGAAGGCGGGGAAGAGTAAGATGAGATTAGGCAATTCGAGGAGTTTGCTATTACAGCCAATCTCGATAAGCCGAAATTTCATTGACGCTGATTTCAAATGGCGTGCCTTTACCAAATGGAGGATAAACGCGGATTTTGGCGTTACTGGTAAACCGCTCTAGCCGATTCCCTAACTGGGGAATGTTACTGACTATATGCCAGTAAGATACTATGTCAGGGCAGTCAATAATTAGCATCAGGGTTGTGCTATTCTTGGTGAGATACCACTGACAGTTAGATAAGAGGACTTGCGTAATGCGATCGCAAGCGTGGAAAAAGCATCTGCCAGTAGACCGCTCGAACTCCATATGCAGCATTCCATCCTGTTTCGTTACCTTGGTAGGTGGTAAATCATCAGGAGGAAGCAGGTGTAGTTTAGACATAATTCCGAACCTCTTGGTTGTAGCGCTCTAAACTTTCTAAGTTTTTTTGCAAATCCAAAGAGGAGGGTTTGAGCGCTAATGTACCGAGATTTAACTCGTCTTGAAATGTTTTGATTTTGTCACGACAAGTCCTCACATCACCAATAATCGAATTTTCAATCAAATAGTCTTCATCGAAACAAATATTTGTTCGATCAAATGGTTTCTGATTGGGATTCGCGCTTTTCTGGATGATTTCAGCCGAGTTGGCTTGCATCTTTTGGCTGAATTTGCGAATGAATGGTAAGGCTTCACTCACTGCTTCATCGAATGTTTTACCAACATAAAAAAAGCGCGCCAATACAAATTTTTCGGAACCACTATGATTGCAGGCTCGATATTTAGCCACTGTATTTTTCAATCTCTCTAAGGAAAATGGCGGTCCCCCCATTAAGCCGAAGGAATTTTGAGCGGCAAATTCTATGCCTTGATCATCACCAGTGGCTATGTAAACTGGAATCTGAGACTGTAATGGTTTGGGGGAAATTGTCAGGCGATCGCATTGATAATACTGTCCGTTAAATGACACATCGGTATCATACAGCAGCTTTTGAATTAAGGCGATCGCCTCTAACATCTTGGCGCGAGATTCACCCATTGGTGTGCCAAAATGCTTATTGTGCTGGGGGAAAGGCCCACCCTTAGCCACCCCAAATAACAATCGGCCATTACACAAATTGTCCAGGGTGGCAATATCCTCTGCTACCCGAATGGGATTATGAAATGGCAATAATACCGCCGCCGTCGCTAATTGAATCGTTGAGGTAAGCCCCGCTAGGTGTGCCATTAACAGCAACATCGACGAGCTGAGATTGAATTCATTAAAATGATGTTCACTTACCCAGGCTGACTCAAAACCTAAGCTTTCCGCCTGCTGTACCAGCGCGACTTGTTCAAAGATTGTGCGGCGGCTATTTTGATGATGATTTTCGTAATTGCAAAAAATTCCAGTTTTCATTGTAGGCGATCGCTATTTTCAGTTGTCACCCATTGCAATTCCAACCATAGGCCGGGATTGGTATGCTTGAGCTTCGACATGGGGTCGCGTAGCAATCGCGACCCGTTCATACACACCACTTGAATTAGCCCCATATTATCTGCTAGTTCTCTGAGTACATCTTTTTGAGCTTGCACATAGGGAAGCATTTTTTCCGAGCAGTAAATCCCTATATATTGCAAACGTCTAGCTGGTCGTCCCCAAAAACAGGTGATGACTTTCACATGACACCCGTCTAGTAGTTCCCCAAGTGTTGGGTAATAGTCAGTGACGACTCTTGTGAATTCTTTAGCTAGGATATGTTCAGCAATCATATCAACTAATATTTCTGTAGCGCTCATCACGCTATTTAATATAACATATTTTTGTCAATTAAGCATGACAAATTACACGATTTCTTTCTTTTTTGTGATTAGATATCTCTCAAAAAATGTAGCGCCGTTGCATACAATTAATTTGCAAAAGGTATATTTTCATTATTCAGTCGATGTTTATAAAAAAATAAGGTGTGCTTTAGTTTAGCATCACCTCATCTAGTCATCCTATGGAATTGTGACAAACTTCAGAAATCCGGTGGCTCGGCTCGCTAAAAACTTTTAAATAGCAAACTCAAAATCTTCATTTTTAATGAATGTACATTCTGAATTTTGCATCTTAATGATGATTAACGAGCTTTACGCTCCGCTACTAAAACTTCAGCTAACATTTCTGGAACATCTACAAAATCAGAAAATCCTTCTGAAGCCGGAATCGGTGATAAAAATGTATAGTTGGGGTCACACATTCCCGTATCATAGACTTCAATAAACCAACGATCCGGAAATCCTTCCACACCCAATTCGACAATGTACCAACTCTCGCCAATTAGCCGAGAGCCAAACATGACAAACCACTCTCGATGATCTTCTGAGATATTCCAATCTGCCATGAGGAACTCTAACGCAATTTGTCCAGCGTCGGTTTCAGTCAGCAGCATATTCACTCCTTACTTGCAACTTCAGAATTTGGGACTTCAGGATATAAGCCCAGTTGCTTTGCTAATTCACGAGCGACAAAGAATAAAAACTGAGCGCCTTCTTGATTATCTCCGTGGGCAAAACTAGCTGCTACTTGTAGCATTGTTTCCACAAAAGCAGCATCAATTAATTCTGGTTGAGCTTCTAAAACTTCTGGTTCTTGACCATTGGGACATTTAAGTAACTGGTCAATGAGATCAAAATATTGGATTTGGCGTTCTTCTGTCATGGTAATTTTGTTTGTTTAATGAGTAAAATTTGCAGAGACGATTACTCGATCCTTTGCTGCCAAAGCCTTTCCAACATTTCAACTTGTTGTTTTAAGATAGCAGCACGATAAACAAGATATCTATCATAAATAATAATCCCTAATCCTACAAAAATAGGGGTGATTATGACAAACCATTGTAAGATGCTAGCAAGTCTATATTGCTCGGCAGCAATTAATAATCGGTTCACAAAATTGCGATCAGAGATTTCTTTCTTTGTCTGATATTGAGATAAACTTGTACCTACTGCTGGGGAAAATAAGGCAGAATTATCTGGAGGATTTTTGTTGATTTCACAGGTTAAATTCTGCATCTTAACGAACTCAATATGTCGTCCCCAAACTATGCTAAATACTACTAACCCTGGAGAAAGCACTACTAAGGTAACTAAACAAACTGTGAGAACATTTAGAAGTTTGACTTTCATATTTGCTCTCCTGTGTTAGATAGTATGCATCCAGACAAATTTCTGTTGCTGTTTACCTAACCAGTTTTTGCTTTCCACTTTTCTCACATTTCTGATACTAAAGTTTAACCATTTATCAGCGTGCAGTTTGTTCACTGGCTACTGAAAATCTACCAATTTTTTCACAAAAGCTATAATTGCAACTGAGGACTAATATCTTCCTCACTGAAAAGTTACAACGTTGGGCAACAGAAGAGTTAAGAAGTCCCCCCTAATTCGTTGGGTAAAACCCTAGGAACTTCGGGGGGTAGAGGGGAATCTCTGCGTAAATCCTACATAATTTATAACAGTCATCCCTCTTCAGCCGAGTTTCACCTAGCTGAATTAAGATTATTAAATTTATTAAAGTTGTACTCAAAGCCCATAACTTCTATCTCATAAGACTTAGATAAATTATTTGGGGGATGGGTACGAGTATTTCTCAGGTGAGGTACTAGTCTTTCTGAGGTGGGGTACTAGTCTTTCTGCACTCAAGCTCAAAGCTATATGGGGCGCTTGTAGAAGACAGTTTTTGTTCTGGTTTTTGACGCTGAAAGTTTGTACTCAAGTGAAGAGATTATGTGGTGAGTGTACACTAAATTTGCAGAAAAATCCATTGAGTTTTTACTGTAAATGCAACCTCATATACTAAATATAAATTATCAAAAGTTAAATGAACAACTTTCTGATATCCTGATTGAGTAAACAACAGATAAATAAGTTTCGCCAAGATAAAAACTGTGAAATTAAGCTATTCAAGTTGATTATGGTAACTAAAAAACATTACGGGTCAAGGATAAATGAGAAAATTACATTAAATTGATGCTTCAGCCGATCAATTGTGTACTTGGGGAAGAGTAGAGATTCTACACATTTATTCACACCGAATATATATTAAATACATACACGTTGATTTTCATCGGTAAATAATTTTCCCTAAACTTAAGATCATAGGAGATAATTTATGAGAATTGCTAAAGATATTACAGAACTGATTGGTAGAACTCCTTTAGTTCAACTGAATAAAATTCCTCAAGCTGAGGGAGTGGGAGCCAGGATTGTGGTCAAACTCGAAAGCATGAATCCAGCCGCTTCAGTCAAAGACCGGATTGGCATTAGTATGGTACTGGCGGCAGAAGCAGAGGGTTTAATTGAACCTGGGAAAACCATTTTAGTCGAACCAACTTCCGGAAATACAGGCATTGCTTTAGCGATGGTAGCAGCAGCGCGTGGCTATAGTTTAATTTTGACAATGCCAGAGACAATGAGCCAAGAACGACGCTCTATGCTCAAAGCCTACGGTGCAACTTTAGAATTAACACCAGGCGCTGAAGGAATGCGAGGGGCAATTAATAAAGCTGAAGCAATTGTGGCAAATACTCCCAATGCTTTCATGCTGCAACAGTTTCGCAACCCAGCCAACCCCAAAATTCACAGAGAAACTACCGCCGAAGAAATTTGGGCAGATACCGATGGAGAGGTAGATATCGTAATTGCTGGAGTCGGGACGGGTGGGACAATTACAGGGATTGCAGAAGTCCTAAAACAATATAAACCGAGTGTGCAAGCGATCGCAGTTGAACCCAGCAATAGCCCTATCCTCTCTGGTGGTGCAGCCGGGCCGCACAAAATTCAAGGTATCGGTGCAGGATTCGTCCCCGATGTCCTACGCCTAGAACTAATTGATGAAGTCATCAGAGTTAGTGACGAACAAGCGATCGCATACGGACGACGTTTAGCCAAAGAAGAAGGACTACTATCAGGAATTTCCTCCGGCGCAGCCTTATGTGCAGCAGTTCAAGCCGGTCAACGCCCAGAAAACGCCGGGAAATTAATTGTGATGATTCAACCTTCCTTTGGAGAACGTTACCTCAGCACACCCATGTTTCAAGACCTACCTGTAGACATGAAAAAATAAAACTCTCTAACTCTCCGCGCCTCTGCGCCTCTGCGTGACACTAACTCCTAATTCAGCTGTAGAGACATTCAAAGTCCCTACAGCCTAGATAACTTAATGCTTACAGCCACCTTCATGATGATGATCATGACTATGACCATGACCGTGGGAGCAACCTTGTAAATTCTGGCTCGTAAGACCTTCGCTGACTGCGCGTAAAGACTCATCCACAGGCTTTAAGCCAATCCAAGCATCGATTGCTTCCACATCGAAACCTACCTCACGGCGTAGGCTTTGCCCACCGGAGGTATCGTCTACTTCTAATAAAGGACGGCGAATTAACAAAGGGTCTTCCAGCATTAGTTCTAAAGCTTTTTGAGCATCGATTTTTTCCGGAACCACCTCCCCAGATTTGATCTTGGGAGCAGAACGATTAAACCATTCAACTACGGGGCGATCGCCAAAAAATGACCGCAAGCGCTGAACTGTCCAAGGTTCTTTCAGCAGATTACACACGACAACCTCATGACCAGCAGCGGTGAGCAAAACTTTTTGCTTGATACCACCTTTACAACCTGGCTTTTCATAGAAAATTACTCTAGCCATTGCACTTACTCCCAATTTACTAAGGGATTTTTCAGGAATAAACCAACCACAGAGGCGCAGAGAACACAGAGGAAGAAGGAACAGAGAGGTTTGTTGGATTTTGTTTTATTTGGCTGTCCCTAAATATGATTGATTCCTCTGATCAAAACTTCCTAGCTGTATGGGTAACTGAATCAAACTCAAACCTCTCTTGCGGATCAGTTTCTCCATAAACATTAAAAGTCACAGTTGGTTCCTCACCCACTGCTTCCACACTGTGAATTGCATCGGGAGTCAAGCTGACAATATCTCCGGGAAATAAAGTTATTTCTCCCGTAGGTGCAATTTTTTCGGCAGAATCAGGGCTGTGGATACGTTGCCAAGAAGTGTTTTTTTCTTGACCTTTTAATACAGCGACAACTCCCCACGTCCCATGATTATGAATAGTTGAACGAGTCCCCGGTGCAAATGTGACTGTTTGCACAGTCAAGGGAAAACCCAATTCATCGTACAGGAGTAAAACAGAGTTTCCCGTTTTAGGATCTGGTTCTGAATATTGACTTTGTACCCAGTAGGAATTTACAATCAAGCGCCTCACAAGCATTCGGATTTCTGGCAGACAATTCGATTCGTCTTCTACCCCATTGAGAACATCTTCCACTTCAGTTAAAAACCGATAGAGGCGATAATTCTCCCTCAATAAATCCCATGCTCTCACGGATTTACAAGCCTGATATTCACCATCTCCAGTTACCAGCCAATCCTTACCTTTGATCATCATTAAATCATCAATGGAGAAGACTGGGACAATACCAACATGGGAGGAGTAAAATTACTAGGAATACCAGGGCGCGGAGGTAAAGGATTGATGATAACCACAGGTAGAAGAGGGCTAGAAGTTTCAGTTTCAGATAATGAAATGGGTTGGTAGATGGAAAAACTATTCATGGTTGTCTATTCTTTTTGGTTAACTAATCGTCTTCATCTGGTGGACGTGTCAAAATATCCAGAAGGATTCCGGCTCCAAAATCATTATTTTCGTCAATTTGCTTGACTCGATTACTGATTTTTTTAGCCTGCTCAATTTCCCCTAAATTTGCTAATACCATTCCAGAAGCGGCATAAGCATTCAAGTACAATCTGATTTGGGGTTCCTCTTGCCGTTTAATTAATATAGGCTTGAGTTCTTCCCAATCATCAGGAAAGTTTTCTAGTTCTTTAATTTTATCTAAAACTTTAATTGCAGTTTGTAGCGCTAGGGGATAATTATTCTTATAATAAAAAAATCTATATGCTGATACTAAAATTTCTGTATTATCCCCAGCCTTAGCCAAGGCTTGATGAATATACTTTTCGGACTCCGAAGTATTTTCCCAAGTTTGTGCTGCCAATACTAATAACTTTTTGACATCTTCCGGAACCTGAAACCATGAAAATCGATTTGCATCAAGTTGCATAATCATCTCCTTTGATGGGGAACAGGGAGTAATAATTTACCACTCCCTACTGATACTATTTCTTTGTCAATGTGCGCTGAATTTCCTTCTTCCTTCTTCCTTTGTGTCCTTTGCGTCCTTCGTGGTTCGTTCCTCTTAAATAACAGACAAGATAAAAGCGAAGAACGAATTAACCACAAATAAACTGTTAAAACAGCGTGAGAATGTACACCAAGGTGAATAGCACAATCCAGATAATATCTACGAAGTGCCAATACATTTCTGCCATTTCGATACCAGTATGTTTGGTAGCAGAATAATGACCGGGACGACGCGATCGCCAAACTACACCTAAAATCAATAACAGTCCCACAAATACGTGTAAACCGTGGAACGCCGTCATGATATAAAAGCAGTTGGAGAAAACGTTAGTAGTCAGGCCATAGCCTAGATTCATGTACTCATAAACCTGACCAACCAAGAAAATTGCCCCCATGAGTGCGGTGACAAGATACCAAAACCGCATACCCATGACATTATTCTTTTTAATCGCCACGTCACCTAAGTGAATGACGAAACTACTCGATACCAGAATAACGGTGTTAATCGCAGGCAAAAATAATTCTACTTCTGTTCCTTCTGGAGGCCAAACTTCTGTAATGCCTCTAAAGAACAAATAAGTCGCAAAAAAGCCCCCAAACATCAATGATTCAGAACAGAGAAACGTCAAAAGTCCCCAAATGCGTAAATCTGGATGATGTTCTTCGTGATGTTCAATCGTCGTAGCTACAGTCATATTATTTACCCTCTAAATGTCCAATAAGGGTGAGTTATTGTTTAGAATGATGATTTTCTTGTGGAACAGGCATCTTGCCTGTTTTGGGCGGGCTAGAAGCCCACCCCACAATTTAGTCTGGTCACGCCAATACTTAAGCGCTAATTTCTGCTGTACCAGATGCTTCTGTTTCACTATGACCGTAGTCGTAAGGGCCATGAGTTACAACAGGTAGGACTTCCCAGTTTTCAATTATCGGTGGGGAACTGGTTGTCCACTCTAAGCTCAAAGCTTGCCAAGGATTATCACCCGCCAATTCTCCTTTACGCCAACTTTGAATAATATTGATGGTGAAGGGAATTACTGATATCCCCAAAACAAATGCACCAACGGTACAAAGTAGATTCAGGTCAACAAATTGGGGGTCATACATAGCCACTCTGCGGGGCATTCCTTGCAAACCTAACTTGTGCATGGGTAAGAAAGTCAAGTTAGTACCGATGAAGGTGAGGACAAAGTGAACCCGTCCCCAAGTTTCATTCAGCATCCGTCCGGTCATTTTGGGGAACCAGTGATAAATACCGGCATAGATGCCAAACACAGAACCACCAAAGAGAACGTAGTGGAAATGTCCGACTACATAATAGGTATCGTGGACGTGAATATCAAAGGGAGCAGTTCCCATTGTTACGCCGCTTAAACCACCCATGACAAACATCGACAATAAGCCAATGGCGAATAGCATGGCGCTGGTGAAGCGAATTTTACCACCCCAAAGGGTAGCAACCCAGGCAAAAATCTTTACGCCAGTCGGCACGGCGACGATGAGGGTGGAGATGGTGAAGAACATCCGCATCCAACCGGGTGTTCCACTGGTAAACATATGGTGTACCCAGACGAATAAACCGACGACGCAGATAGCTACACTAGAATAGGCGATCGCTTTATAACCAAAAATCGGTTTACGGGCGTGAACTGGAACTACTTCCGACATAATGCCGAAAATGGGCAGAATCATTAAATATACTGCCGGGTGGGAATAGAACCAGAACAAATGTTGGTAAATAACAACGTTACCGCCAGCATCTGGTTTAAAGAAGGATGTGCCAAAGTTGAGGTCAAATAACAACAGCACCAAACCCGCAGCTAATACAGGTGTAGAAAGCAAGGCGAGGACAGAAGTTGCTAAAATTGCCCAGCAAAACAAGGGTAATTGATCCCATTTCATGCTAGGAACCTTCATCATTAGGATGGTGATGACAAAGTTCACCGAACCCAAAATTGAAGAAGTTCCGACTAAAACGATCGCTAATATCCACAGAGTTTGAGCGTTTGGCGCTGTTACCAAACTCAATGGTGGGTAAGCTGTCCAACCAGATTGGGAACCACCGAAGATAAAACTAGCTAAAACTAGGAATCCGGCGACTGGGTTCAACCAAAAGGCGATCGCATTTAGCTTCGGAAAGGCCATATCCCTAGCACCGAGCATCAAAGGGATGAGATAATTACCAAATCCCCCAATAGCACTGGGGACAATCCACAGGAAGATCATGATCGTCCCGTGGTTAGTCATGAAAGCGTTATACAGATTGGGGTCGAGGAAGTCTGATTCTGGCGTTGCTAATTCCACACGCAAAGCCACCGCCATCAATCCACCAATCAAATAAAACACAAATGCTGTCACCAGGTATTGAATCCCAATCACCTTGTGGTCAACATTAAATGTAAAATAGTCCTGCCATTTCCACGCCTGGGGATGATTTCCCCCAGTCAATTGATTTCCTTCGGGTGGCGTGTTCCCTGGGAATTTTACTTGTGTCATAAGCTATTTTGCGACAATTTATTTTTGTCCTCAGTCAGTCGTCATCACCAATAACCAATAAATAAAAGACTTACGCAAGAACTCTAGTGAAACTCTTCTTTCTTTGTGTCCTTTGTGTCCTTTGCGGTTCGTTTATTCATAATTTTGGGTAAGTCCTGACCAATGAACAACGACTACTTTTGAAGTTGAGCGAGAGTTGCTGCACTCATCCCCAAATCATGAACATGGGGAGCGAGAAATTCTGAAGTTGATAACTCAGCCGGATTAACCGCAACGGCTTGGTTAAGGTCTTGCTTTGCTGCAATCTGGCTCTCTGCTAACCAGCTATCAAACTCTTCTGGTGTGTGGACAATTACTTGCGATCGCATAGAACCGTGATAACCACCGCACAATTCCGCACAAACTACAGGATATGTACCTGGTTTAGTAGCGACAAATCGCAGTTGAGTAGAGATACCGGGAAGCGCGTCTTGTTTCAACCGGAATTGTGGAACCCAAAAGGAGTGAATCACATCAATGGCGGAAAGATTCAACTGCACATCCGCACCAACGGGAACGTGTAACTCGCCAGTGGTAATCCCACTATTGGGATAGTTAAATATCCAGGCGTACTGCATTCCTTGGACATCCACAATCAAGTCAGCTTGTTTACCCTGTGTTTTGGGAGACGCACCAATACCAATATTCGCGGTACTTCCAGATACTGAAGTGTCATTAAGGGTAGCTGCGATCGCAGTTCCACTTGCATGGGAAACATGAGCAGCAGCATGGGGATGACTTCCAGGCTCAAATCCGCCCATTTGGTTGTAAACATCGACGCTGTAGATACCCAAAGCGACTACAATCACTGTGGGGATTGCTGTCCAAAAGATTTCTAAGGGAACGTTACCTTCTACGGGGACACCATCGGTATCATCACCCCGACGGCGACGGTATTGAACCAAAAATACGACAATCGTTCCTTCTACAATCAGAAACAGTGCGATCGCAATGGTAAACATGACATTGAAAAATGCGTCTACCAAAGGCGCTTGTTGAGATGCTTGTTCTGGCAATAGATTGTGATTTTGTCCGAGCCAAATACTAATTGCTGTGACTACAACTCCAGCGACCAGAGTCCATAGTGAAACAGGAACTTTTTGCATATATGCTACCTGCTCTTTAAGCGGTCATGAAAGGTGTGATTTTCTGGGGTAAATGTGGAAGATTGTGATTGAGTATGTATCAAGTATTAGGTGTTAGAAAATAATTTCCCTACTCCCTACTCCCCACTCCCAGTTGATCGCATCCTGCACTTTTGATGTATCACCCTAGCCAAACAAGATAATGCTTTACTTTTTATCTTGTATTTTTATGATTTTCACCATATTCGTGGCTACTGGTTTTTACATTTTCACAGGTCAGCGTTTTTTGTCTTCACTTATTAACTTTCTATCTCACTCTGACAAAATTTGGGGGAATTTTCCAGATGATTTCATATCTTTCCCCCCCAAAACTTAAGAATATATTTAAATTCCTGTAACGCTGCTGCTAATGAAAAAAAATTAGGTACTCCAAGATGACACCACTAGCCTTAATATTGATCAGACTAGTTTAGCCGCAAGTATGAATTTGTTAATAAATAACAACTTAAGATTTACAATTCTGTTTACTGTGAACTCTTTGCTAGTTACAGTAAGTAGCTATAATTCCCCTCTAATTACCTTGCTTTGTGCCTTCATGCTTGATTTTCAGAGTACCCTTTGTCACCAGAAAAACCTGAAGCAAATTCCCAAATCCTTAATTGTCAACTACAGTATGGCTGTAGCAATTCTTGGGACATATCCGTGAACAAGCCTCACAACCAATACAGTTTTCTGGGTGAGCCACAACCATTACTTTGCGCTCAATTTCATCATCTTCCTCATCTTCTACAAATTCTCCCTCTTCGTTGAGAGCTTTTAATGATAATACATTGTGACCACATATTTTAAAGCATCTGCCACAGCCGATACATTTTTCGTAGTCAATTTCCTGGGCAAATTTAGGTGTCCAGGGATTACCTCCAAATGTCAATCCTGTTAGTTGTGCCATGAATAAACGCCTGCCAATTTGTTTGTACTTTAATCATCATCCTAACTCAATATTATTGTCTTGTTTTACTGTTAAACAATTATTTTTTCTCGAATTAAAATTTCATGACTTATGATAAATACTTCTGTGAATTTAGCTAATCTAGCTATTAGATGAAACTTATTATCAATAATTTTCGGAATAAATTCAAGAATAAATTATTTATTTTATATAAATTACATCCTGTTAAATCCCAATAATCCTCTCTGGCTAGCTATTTTATGTTCCAGCAACAATAAATCTGTGTGTGGAAAAATATAAATCAATACCGATTATTTATGTGGCAAATTAAATTATTGATCAAAATAATGAGATTTTTTCTTTCATAGGAATAAGAAATATATCCCTAACAGTATTTTACGATACATTTTATATGTTCATTAATTACATTGGTGAATTTTAGTTTTGTCATTTATAAAATAAAAATACCTGTTTTCGACTTAATTTTAACGCCTTAATTTTGGGAATTTAAAAACCATCTTCTTCCTTTCTTCATACATTCATATAAATGTATAGTTAGTAACAGAAATTTTGACCATAATAAATATTAAAATTATTAATAAAGGAAATGAATTCTCCTAGGCAAATACATCTATGTTCTCCAAAAACACTTTGGGTAATGCTTTAAGGTTAGCAGAAACAGTTTGGAAGCAAATCTTTAAGTAAAGCCTTAAAAAAACTTTCCTAGCTCATTATGAACAAACTCTGCTAATTATTTATGAAATGTATAGTTAATATAGCAATTTCCTCCTCAATGAAGTACAGCAATAATTAATTGACCAGAAATGTAGACAGGTCGTGGCTTGCCGTAGACTACACAGATAAATTCGGACTTCTATAAACTAGAAAATTCTATAACGAAGTAATCTAAAGCTATCATTAAAAGCCGGAAATATCTGGCAATTAGATGTGTAATTAAAATATGGATGTGGGGAATTATTAGAGCAAATAGAGATTATTTTTGCTGAAAAAATAATTTGGTGGCCAGTGATAAATAGCCAAGAAACAT
Source organism: Nodularia sp. LEGE 04288 (assembly GCF_963896525.1). NCBI lineage: Bacteria > Bacillati > Cyanobacteriota > Cyanophyceae > Nostocales > Nodulariaceae > Nodularia > Nodularia sp. LEGE 04288. The sequence continues at coordinate 43,092 of NZ_CAWQOY010000044.1, read as the reverse complement.
CCAGGGGAGACTTAAGCCAAACATCTCAACAATTAGAGTGGGAAGAAGCCCGATATCCGTATGCCTTATACAATTCCTAACAACAATTGCGTTGGATGTGACAACTGCCGCCCCCAATGTCCTACGGGTGCAATCAAAATAGAGAACGATGAATACTGGATCGACCCTGTTCTTTGTAATAACTGTGAAGGCTATTATCCTGAACCGCAATGTGTTATAGTTTGTCCAACTAATTCGCCCATCCCTTGGCAAGCCAAAAAAGGCAGATGCAAAGTTGAGCCGAGAGATGCAGCTAGCCCAGATTTATTTGCCAATGGTCAGAATAATCCCTTTGCTTCAGCGATTGTGATTTGGGAAGCTTGCAACGTCTTGGCACAACGTACATCCCTAAATTGGGAAATCAATCAAGAAGGTTACCTGTCTTATGCCAGAAAAGTTAAACAAGGACGGGGTGCGATCGCCTTTCATCTCCAAGACCCATTTCCAGTCAACGCTCACACCAGCAACAGTATAACTGAATTAGCTGCAATTGCCGCACTTGATATTAGAGCTACTTGCATTCATCTCATGTTTGCTGCCTATGCTACATCCTTAGAGCAACCTTGGGAACAAGAATTTGCCATTGACGAACGCCAAATTGAGAAATATTTAGGCTTAGAAAAGCGCAAGGACTTAAGTAAAAATGCCAAGCTAGCCTTAATGAAAAATATTGTCCAGCAAGCTTGTTCCTTGATGATTTCCATTGATTGGCCTCAGCAAGGTCGTCTGCAAGGATTTTCGGTGACCGGGAGCCGTTTGTGGCACTTAATCAATATTCAGCATCACTTTCAAGAAGATGATTTGGGGTGCAAATATTTAGTCGGATTAACTTTTAAAGTAAAAGCCGGAGTATGGGCGCAGTATTTCTTAAACAAACAAGCGTGTAAAGAGCGAACTGCATTTTATCAATATGGCAGTTTACCCAAAACGCTATTAACAACTGTTATGAGCATTTGGCAGCAGCATGAAGGAGCAGTACGATTGATGCTGTGGTTGCTGTTTAAAACCAAAATGGGTAAAGAACAACGCATTACTATTCCTACATTACTCCGCATTGCTTATGGTGAAGCAAAAGTTACCATTGCCTCTAGACAACGGGAAGAACGTAAGCGTTTACTACGCACTTTTGAAAGTGATTTAGAAATTCTCAATCATCATGGCATTAAACCCATTTTTGATCCAGTAACTTACCCTTTAGAAATTCAACCCTTGTGGGCGAAGTTGATGGGTATTCCCGAAGATCCAGAAGAAGCTTTAGAATTTTGGATTAATGATGGTGGTGGTAACAATCGCCTCACAGATTCAGGCCCCCGTGGTAAGTGGAATCTGCTGATGAATGCGCGAATTTTGTCTTTTGAACTACCGTCAGAATGGGAACAGTGCATTTCGGAATCGCACAAAAAACCACGGCGAACTGTGAAGAGCAGAAGAAAGACCAAAATCAACAGCGATTTACCTGGAGAACAGATTTTAGAGGCGCGAAAAAATTTGCAGCTATCCCAGCGGGAGTTAGCAAAGCTAACAGGTAAAAGCCAAAGCTGGATTCGCGATGTAGAAAATGGTCGGTTGAAAGTTAAAGTAGAAGATCAGGCACTGTTACGGAAAGTGCTAAATATAACTTAATTCGGAAAACTGGCGCTGCGATCGCGATCGTAATTATTTTTTATTTTTACGAGTCATATAGACACCGATGTGAGAAACTCTCAGGTCTTCTTCATCTATATATTGAATACAAGAGTCAATTTTGTCTGGTAACTTTTTATCATTGCATGACCATTCAAACACAAATTTAAAGTCTAACTCTGTGAACTTATAAAATAGCTGTCGCCATTGGCTGCGTCGAATTCGATTTCCCCACCTTGTTTGTAAGGATCTAGGATATTCCTCTTGTGAATAAATTAAAAAATCAAATGGTTTATTGGATAAATCCCTGTGATCAGACAAATGAATGAGATGAAACATAAAACCATCTTCAGACATTCCACTTACAAGACTTTGGAAAAGTGGTACTATATCATCAATTGGTACGTGTTCTAACACCGATTTAGAAAAGATAAAATCTAATTTTTCTTCATTAGGCATTCTTTGACATAAATCGATAGGAGCAATGTATTCAATGCCGAATTCTTGTAATTTTTCGACAGTGAACTTTTTTACTGACAGCAATTTGTTGAGACGATATTGTATGAGTTCACGATCTTCAAATGTAGATAAGCTGTCTATGATACTCCACTCTACCGACCTACACACAGCATTTGAAATATAGTCGCTCTGTAATAAAGGTTCTAAATCCGTGGCATAAATTTTTTTAGCTCCCAGAAGGTAAAAAAGCAATGAGTGAGTCAGTAACCATCCACTGCCAATTTCTAAGCATACTTTATCCCGCAGGACATATTTTTTCCTCCCAGAATGAAGCAAATAAATAGCAAATTCATTCGCACAAATATCAAGTCTTTTGCCTTCAACAGCTAGCTTATTTGCATGAGTTTTGTTATAGAAAACTCGATATATTGGAGATGATTTGATCAGCAATTTTGTATTTTCATTCAGAATGCCAGTCACTAAATTTTTCATTATTTTTGATGGGTTGCTATAGTCGGTTTTGCGTAAAATCACGAAGCTATTTCACTGCGATGCGATCGCACTCTTGAAGCTGTGATTTATACCCCTAATTTTTAGCCCCTAACAAAATCGCACTGCTTTCTCTGCTGCTTTCCCCGATAAATTAAGCTGTCCTCTGTCCTACAACTTTGGGCGCATCCACCCGTAAAGTCATCTGTTCACAACCCACAGTTACCAAAGGCTGAGTTAAACCTAAGCCAGCAAAAGGACTTTCAGCAGCAATTTCTAACTTGGAACCCACCAAACCCAAACGACCCTCAAATTTAAAGTTAAATATGAGCAAATTAGTCCCGATTTTACTGAAACTAGCAGCGCCTAACCGTTGCCGCCATGCTAGATTTTGCTGATCATAGTTGAGAGTACACAGCAGGCTATCGCCTTGACGGACAATAACACCTTTTCCTTTCCAGCTAAAATTAGCTAGTTCCTTGGGTAGTCCCCAAATCTCCCGACCACCAGCGACAGAATCCCCATGATCTACATAAATGTGGGATACCCAAACGCCGATTTTACCTTGATAAATTACCACAGCAGGGGCAAAAATTAACTCACTGTACTCCAGCACCGAACCTGAGCCATATTTGGATAAATACAGACCACCGAAAGTTTTACCAGGCCATACAGAAATAATATTTAACTCTGGCGGAACAAGCGATCGCACTTGGTCAATATTCACCAAATGCAGAGTTTGAATAGCATCACCTTTAAGAATCCAAGGTGCTGAAGGGTAAGACATATCGATTTCCTGAATGGAAAACTTAACTACAGAGATATTGAGGATGGGTTAGTATTTTATTTATTTTCTCCTTGGCGTAAAAACATGATTTGATTAATAATAGCTGGGGTGGCCTAGCCATACTTACTCTTATAGATATAGATCAAAAAATCTAGAGATAGATAAAAAAATCCCACCCAGGCATCAGCTTGGATGGGAAAAATATTAACAGGGGGCAATATTGAAAACTACTTGCTTTCAGTGAAATCAGCGTCAATCACATCATCACCGCTACCAGGAGGAGTAGGGCCACCATCTTGAGGTTCAGCACCAGGAGCCGCATCACCACCTGCTTGCTGATAGATGTTACTACCAACCGCAAACAATGCTTGTTGTAATTCTGGTGTCAGCTTCTTGATTTGCTCGTCGTCTTCTTTGGCAACGGCTTCACGTACATCTTTCACCAAACCTTCCACCTTCGTCTTGTCAGCTTCAGGAACTTTATCACCTAATTCTTGCAGCTGCTTCTCGGCTTGGTACGCCAAAGAATCGGCTTGGTTCTTGCGTTCAATTCTTTCCCGACGTTCTTTATCAGAAGAAGCATTTCGTTCAGCTTCTTGCACCATGCGGTCAACGTCGGATTTATCCAAAGTCGAAGCGCCAGTAATGCTGATGGACTGTTCCTTACCAGTGCCTTTGTCCTTAGCGGTAACATTGAGAATACCGTTGGCATCAATATCAAAGGTAACTTCAATTTGTGGTACACCACGTGGTGCGGGAGGAATACCATCAAGTCTGAAGGTTCCTAAGCTCTTGTTATCATTTGAGAACTCACGCTCACCTTGAAGCACGTGAATTTCCACATTGGTTTGTCCATCCACAGCTGTAGAGAAGACTTCCGATTTCTTTGTGGGGATTGTAGTATTCCGGGGGATAATCTTAGTCATCACACCGCCCAAGGTTTCTACACCCAAAGACAGTGGAGATACATCTAATAGTAAGATGCCTGTGACATCACCCGCTAACACACCTGCTTGAATAGCCGCGCCAACTGCCACAACTTCATCAGGGTTAACGCTTTGGTTGGGGTCTTTACCTAGTACCTGCTTCACCACCTGTTGCACGGCGGGAATCCGGGTAGAACCACCAACTAGTACAACTTCATTAATATCGGCTCTGCTTAATTTAGCATCCCGAATTGCGTTTTCCACAGGAATGCGGCAACGGTCGATTAAGTCCGAGCAGAGTTCTTCAAACTTAGCACGGGTTAAAGTTGTATCCAGGTGCTTGGGTCCATCCTGGGTAGCCGTTATAAATGGCAAGTTGATTTCCGCTTGAGAAACGCTAGAAAGCTCAATTTTAGCTTTTTCTGCCGCTTCAGTCAAACGTTGTAAAGCTTGTTTATCTTGACGCAGGTCAATTCCTTCTGCTTTTCTGAATTGTTCAGCCAAGAAATCAACGATTTTCTTATCGAAGTCGTCACCACCCAGGTGAGTATCACCAGAAGTAGCTAGCACTTCAAATACACCATCACCTACTTCTAGGATGGATACGTCGAAAGTACCACCACCAAGGTCAAATACCAAGATAGTTTCGTTGCTCTTCTTATCAAAACCATAAGCTAGAGAAGCGGCGGTAGGTTCGTTGATAATCCGCAGAACTTCAATGCCTGCTATCTTACCAGCGTCTTTGGTCGCTTGTCGCTGAGAATCATTAAAGTATGCTGGAACAGTGATTACAGCTTGGGTTACAGTTTCACCCAAATATTTGCTGGCATCTTCGACAAGCTTGCGAAGAACTTTTGCAGAAATTTCTTCAGGGGCAAACGGTTTACCAACAATCGGACAATCTAACTTGACATTGCCGTTGCTGCTCAGGACTTTGTAAGAAACTTCCGTAGACTCGTTACCAACTTCGTCGTAGCGTCGTCCCAGAAAGCGTTTAACAGAGTAAAACGTATTTTCAGGGTTCATCACACCCTGGCGTTTAGCGATTTGACCAACTAAGTTATCGCCATTTTTGGCAAATGCCACTACTGATGGTGTAGTCCGAAAACCTTCCGCGTTAGCAATAACAGTGGGTTTACCACCTTCCATAACTGCTACGCAAGAGTTTGTGGTACCTAAGTCAATTCCAACAACTTTTGCCATTTTAAGTATTGGCTCCGTATAACTACAAATGAATGAATGGGAATATAAGGGACTAAATCTTGAACCAATTGGTTTCAAAAGACAGTCAGTTCAGCATTAACAACCTTTAATTCGGCTTTCCTGGGGTTAAAACCTCAAGTTATCCTGATATATATACTGAGAACTTCAGTTATAGCCAGTCCATGAAGGAGGGTTTCCCGAACCTTGGACGGGACGGTTAATTTTAAAGGATGTATTTAGTGGGTTCATTGAGAAATTTACTTTCACTCTGTCTAATGTATGAGAATTAATACTTTCAGCAATTAGGGTGAACCGTAATCTCAAAGTGGTGTTTGCCGTCTTTAGGTGTAATAAACCCTAGATTTACTCAGGATAAATAGTCAAAAAAAGGCTCTATATAGCCAATAACACGGTCAAATCACACTTATCCTCTACAAACTAAATTTAGTTAGTACATAAGTACTACTATGCTGAATGAATAGATAATGCTCACCCATCAGAGGTAAAATCGCAAGAACGCAAATTTCAGTACTACATCAAGAGTGAAAACCGACAGTATTTTTTATCGCCTTTTTCAAGAATTGCCCAGTATTTTTTTTGAATTAATTGGTAATTCACCCCAGCTTGCTGAAACTTACACATTCGCTTCAATAGAAATTAAGCAAACGGCATTTCGTATAGATGGCGTTTTTCTGCCGACACAAGACGAACACAACCCCATCTACTTTGTTGAGGTTCAGTTCCAAAATGACACAGAAATTTATTCGCGCCTATTTTCGGAAATATATTTATATTTGCGGCAAAATCAACCTAAAAACTCATGGCGAGGAGTAGTAATTTATCCCACGCGCAGCCTTGATACTTCAGATATCAATAATTACAGCGAATTTTTCACCAGCCAGCGTGTTACCCGCATTTATCTAGATGAATTAGGGGAAACAGTATCATTGCCGATTGGGATTGCTACTATTAAATTAATAGTTGAGAATAAAAATACAGCAATTATCACTGCTAGGGAATTAATAGACAGAAGCCAGCAAGAGATTAACGCTGAACCAAAACGGCAGCAGTTACTACAATTAATAGAGACAATCTTGGTTTATAAGTTTCCCACAATGAGTCGAAAGGAGATTGAAGAAATGTTTGGGTTGAGCGATTTGAAAAAAACACGAGTTTATCAAGAAGCTAAACAAGAAGGCTTACAAGAAGGCTTGCAAGAAGGCTTACAAGAAGGCTTGCAAGAAGGTAGTTTGAAAGCTAAATTAGCAGCAGTATCTCGATTATTGGCGTTGGGTTTGACAGTTGAGCAAATTGCCCAGGCGTTAGATTTAAATTTAGAACAAGTTAGGCAAGCTGCACAAGGGGATTAAAGGCGCGTAAATAATCCTAAATACCATCAGCATCTTTAATTTTCACAGTTTAAATTCTATGCTTACACTATCTCCTACTTTAAAAGCTAAACTCTCGGAACCCCTGAAAATCGGCTCCTTTGAGGTCAAAAGTCGAGTGCTTCAGTCGCCTTTATCTGGGGTGACAGATATGGTGTTTCGTCGTCTGGTGCGTCGCTATGCGCCAGATTCGATGTTGTATACAGAAATGGTAAATGCTACGGGGTTGCACTATGTGAAAGAGTTACCCAAAATTATGGAGGTAGACCCCAGGGAACGACCAATCAGTATTCAGCTATTTGATTGTCGCCCGGATTTTTTGGCAGAAGCCGCAATTAAGGCTGTTGCCGAGGGTGCTGACACTATTGATATTAATATGGGGTGTCCGGTCAATAAAATTACTAAAAATGGTGGCGGTTCATCTTTATTACGTCAACCAGAAGTTGCTGAAGCGATTGTGCGAGAGGTAGTGAAAGCCGTTAATGTCCCAGTTACGGTAAAAACCCGCATTGGCTGGAATGATCAGGAAATCACGATTCTTGATTTTGCCAAGCGGATGGAAGATGCTGGGGCGCAAATGATTACAGTGCATGGACGCACCCGCGCTCAAGGGTACAATGGTAATGCTCGATGGGAGTGGATTACCCGTGTGAAAGAAATACTTTCTATTCCGGTGATTGGGAATGGGGATATTTTCTCAGTGGAAGCGGCTGTGAGATGTTTGGAAGAAACTGGTGCTGATGGGGTAATGTGTTCTCGTGGGACTTTGGGTTATCCATTTTTGGTGGGAGAAATCGACCATTTCTTGAAAACCGGGGAAATGTTACCGCCACCAAACTCAATTCAGCTTTTGGAATGTGCCAAGGATCATTTACAGGCATTATGGGAATATAAAGGCGATCGCGGTGTCCGTCAAGCCCGTAAGCACATGACTTGGTACGCGAAAGGTTTTGTCGGTGCGGCTGAGTTGCGGGGAAAGCTAAGTTTAATTGAAACAGTGCAGCAAGGTTTAGATTTAATTGACCGGGGAATTGAACAGCTAAATTATAGTTATGAACCAATGGAAGAAGCAACGAATTTTCAAGTTGCTTAATCTAAATCGACCCCCATTTATTAAGCAGAAAGCAGATTCTTGCTCCCTCTCCTTACTTTCGCGTAGCGTCTCCCTCTTCTCCCAAAGGGAGAGGCTAGCGCCAAGGGAGAAGGAGAGGGTTGGGGTGAGGTTCTTTAATTGTTTACCGCGACATATTGATTCTTCCCAGACTCAACCTTTAATTTGGGATAATGATTAGCCGTTTTACGGTCAAAATTATTGATACCAGCCAACATTAATTCATCTCGTTGATGCCAAATTGTAAATATTTTTTCCCTACCATCATAGAATGTCTCTGAATCTATTTGATATGTTTCATCCTCTCGTTTTAATTTCAAACCTAATAAATTTAATAATCGGCTGAGTATTTTTATTGCTGAAATACTTTCTTTTCCTCTGACTAAATCAATACCTAGCACTCTTTTAATATGTTTACTATGTTGAGAAGCAACATCTTTAAGCAAAAGTAAATCAGGATGATGTTCTGTAAATTTCCTTTCTGGTTCTAATAAATGCAGCATTCCCAATGCTCTCATAGCTTCAACCTTGCAGGTATAAGTTTTTAAATCTGGTAGAAAAACTTTTCCATCACCCCACAATAATTGTTGATGCCATTCTTGCTGATCTCTGACATGAAAATACTCGCTTTCATGTGTGAGATAATAGTGAATCAGTAATTGAAAATAGTACCCTTTATCATCCCGCAACTTTAATCCAGGAGTGACTGGAATACCATATCTTTGTCTGAGGGTATATTTATCAATTTGGTGACGTTCTGTTTCTGAAAGAGAATGTTTCTTTAATAGTTGCTCATATTCTACATAATTAATATCTCGCGCTGTGGTTACAGCAGTCGCGGCTGATAATTGATGTTGCTGCTTAATCTCTCTAATTTGGCATTTAATATCTTTAGCTTTTTGACGCTTCTCTGCCCAATCTCTTTGCACTTTCACGATTTCTACAACTAATCTTTTGCGGTTGGCTACATCCTCGGAATCTGTTGCCAAAAATGCTAGGCGTAAATCTCTCACAATATTATTGTGGACAGCATTACTTCGCAACCAAATTTGATGTCCATCTGCTATTAAACCATCTTGCATTGATTGGCGATATAGACGAATCGAAGCATTTACCCTAGCAGATAACTTTGCCCAAGTCCGCAAATGTATTGGGTCATAAACTAACGGCAAATCTACATCTATTTTATGTAACGGACTCAGCAAGGCTAAGTTTTCTTTTTGATTTTCTTGATACCAATCAGATAGTAATCGATAATTTGTACTCCCACTCCCAATTAAGCCTATTCCTCGCTTGGCACACCAAACAATCCGAGGGACATCATCTCGGACTCTGGCTAATGCTTGTCGTGCTTCTGAGTCAGGAATTACTCCTTGAAAAATTCCATAAACTCGGTCGAAGTGTTGGACATCAATACTAATTCCTGTACCAAGGCTAGGAGTAACAAAAACTGTATCATATTCAGGAATTTTTTGATTAATATCTCCAACAAAATCAACGGCTGGATGACCAGGTGTGCTGGTTGTGCGACTACTAATAACCAATGATTTGGGAAATTGCTGCCGTAATTTTTTTAAACGCTCTTTGAGGTAGCCTTCAATTGTTTCGCAACTATAACGCCCAGATCGGCTATCTGTAGTAACGTAACATTTAAGCCCTGCTATTAAATCTAATTCTAGTTTATGAATCAACGGTGTGGGGTTAGGAGAATCATAGAAAGTCACGTTCCAGCCTTTCTGCGGTTTCCATTGATTTAACAGCACCCAAGGCGTTATTTTAATTCCTGATAATCTTTGTAAATATTCTAAAGACACATCTGATAAGTCAGCATCTTGGGCAATTACTAACCCCCCTGTTGTCAAAACTGTGGAAATTAGTTGTTGAAATAATTTGAGAATTTTGACTCGTTTATGTTTACAAGTATTACTGTTGAGTAGATGCCACAAAGATTGTTCAACTTCATCTAGAATTAATATTGCCCCTTGCCAATCTTGGGGGTTGAGTTTCCAAATAGAATCAACACATAAACCGAAAGATTTAGTTTTTTGTAATAGGTCGCTGCTCATAGGTAAAGCTTTATCTGCTAGCATTAAAAGCTCACTATAATTAAATCCCCATTCAATACCAATTTTTTTACACAAAAACCGACCTAATTGAATTCTGTGTGTAATTAATAATATAGGTCGATTGATAGCTTTGGCTTGATTAACAATAGTTTGCAGTGCTGTAGTTTTTCCTGTGCCTTTGGCTGATTTTACTCCCACTAATCCCGCCGTGGGATAAGATACTTCTTCTAAGTAAGGACAGTTGACTGTGAGTGCAGCCGGAATCGTTAACTGAGTATGGGGTTTGCTTTGGGCTAAATAAATCTCTAAATCAGCACTTTGGCGATAAACTTTATCGAAAGCACTTGCGCCTTTAGCAACAATTAACTCATCAACACCTTTTTCTATTCCTGGAAGTTCGATAACTTTGACTGGGCATTTTTTTTCTTGGAATAAACAACCTAGTTGGGAAATGGCGTTATTGATAGCAGCAATTTTTCTCGGTTGAGTTTCAAAGTCAAAGCAAATATAAAAGGGGCGTTTTGTGATTGCGAATGCTGCTAAGTCGGGAATCAGTTGGCGACTTGTGACTTTACCAAATATATCTTTGACAACCCGATAACCACTGGTAATTCCCGGAATGGCGATCGCAGCGTATCCTTGTGTTAATAGTGCTGCTGCTTTTTTGACACCTTCGCAAATAATTACGGGTATATTTTGTTTCATTACCCATTGCCAAAACCCTTCAGCAGCTCCATGAGAATCAACATTGATACTGCTGGGCATGGCTAGATTATACCGTTGAGAGACTTGCTGCCAAATTTTTAGTGTTACCCGCAGACAAAATACTCTTGTGGGTGTGCTGGGTGGATGTTCGTACTTGATGGATTTGCCATTGTGATTAATTCTGGGTTGGTTTGGTTTAAAACAGCCCCATTCCATTGATTGCCAATTATTTAGAGGATCTAGACCAGAACACCACCAACCGCCTGCTGTGACATGATTATAGCGCTGTAACCAAGCATTTTTTACCATACCAGTGTTTGTACGGGGAAGATGCTCAGAAATTAACAGATACTCATAGGCTGATGCGTCTTGGAGAGATTGAAAATTAAGTTTTGCTAGGTGTAAATCAATACTACTACTCTTGACTAATTCCTCAAGGTGTTGGGTGTGTAAATTGTGCAGATACATGGGGCGACCCTTGAACGGAATACGATGGATTTAAAACTTACCATGCATTCGCTGATTTTTTATGGAAGAGATTACGACAGTTCAATGATATTTTTTTTACATCGTACTTGTAAATACATCGGTGATCAATCAAGGACATGATTCTGTGAGAGTACATTGCTGAAGTAATAAGCTTGTATTGTAATATTTGCTGATTATTAGTTTTAATTTTTCAGTAAATTTTCTATTTGATTAAAGTAAGTGTCGTATAAGAAATTTGTATAAATTAATTTTATGATTTTTTCAACTCAGAGGGGCGCGGAGATACGCAGAGGTTTTTGTATTTATCTGTGTTCATCTGGAATACACACATCAGGCGCACACAAACCAGAAAATTCTAAAGTTGTCACTTCAAAGCTATTCAAATCTACCCGACGGATAGCGTGGTTATTCGTATCACTAATATATAGATGGTCACCCATAACACTCAGCCCCGAAGGTTCAAAGAAACGTGTATTCTGACCTTGACCGTTTTGTAAACCCGCAGAACCATCTCCCAAAACTGTTTGACAATTACCTGTACTGGGACTAACTAATTTAATTTTGTGGTTGTAGGTATCTGCTACCCACAGATAATTCTGGGCATATTCAACTCCTAAGCAATGCTGCAACCGGACATTTTCACCTTGTCCATCAACATCACCAAAACCAAATAACTGTCCACTACCACAAATGGTTCTGACTTGCTGCGGTTCTTTCAGTCCCACGCCACGAATTGAACTTACTTCACTATCAGCAATATATAATTCTTGTCCATTGGTAGTGATTCCACTGGGTTGGGCAAAAACTGATTCGGTAATTAAACCGTCTATACAAGCTTCTGCACCAGTACCAGCATAGGTTTTAACGATGCCGCTCTCTAAGTTCATTTGCCAAATTTGATGTGACCCGGCCATTGCAATAAATAGGGTTTGTCCTAATTGCACGAGATCCCAAGGGGAATTTAAAGACGTTTCTAATCCATTACCACCATGAGGACGGATATTGTGGCTTTGTTTACCAGTTCCGGCGATGGTTGTGACTACTTGAAGTTTGAGGTCAACTTGCCGCAGGCTATGATTTTCTGTATCAGCAACGTAGAGAATTTGATTTTCTTGATCAAATGCCATTCCCTGGGGTGCGAAAAACTGCGCTTCGTTAAATGCACCATCGGTTAAGCCAGATTTTCCTGTTCCAATTATGTGTAGAATTTTTCCTTCGTAGTTACTCATCACCAGACGATGATGTCCAGAATCAGCGATGAATAAGCCAGCGGGAGTGGCGAGAACTTTACCAGGAAAAGCCAATGGTGTAGTTAATGGTTGACGCTGTTTTTCTAAAGTTAAGCTGAGTTCCTGGAAATTAATCGTACCTTTTGCTTGGTGTTGACTAATTAACTGCTGAATTAACTTGTCTAAAGTGTCACGCTTGCCTTCACCTGAAAGATCACCAATTACGTAACCTTCTGGATCAATGATCATGAAGGTAGGCCAAGCACGTACAGCATACTCTTCCCACACCCGAAAATCACGGTCAACTAACACTGGATGTTCGATGTCGTAGCGCAGGATGGCTTGGCGAATATTCTCAATTTCTTTTTCGTTGTCAAATTTGGCTGAGTGTACGCCGATGACGGTGAGGCTATCTTGATATTTTTGTTCTAAATATTTCAAATCTGGCAGAATATGCAGACAATTAATACAACAGTATGTCCAAAAGTCCAAAATTACGACTCTACCTTTGAGTTCTTTGAGAGACAAGGGTTTATCAGTGTTGAGCCAAGTGTAATTTTGTGGTAGTTGCGGCGCTCTGACACGGGGAGACATGGAGTATCCTTTGGTATTAGTATGAGGATGTAAATAATAGTACCCAATGAGAGTGCGATGGCGTAACCGCCCGCCGAAGGCGATCGCTTCCCAAAATCCCGCCTGATATTTGGTAGAAAATTTAGAAAGTGCGATCGCGACTCAGCGTTGCTGTTATTCCTCCATACTGGTGACTTTATATTCCCCAGCCTTTTCCTCTGGTTCTGGTATAGGCGTAGTTTCTGGAACTACTGGAGGCACACCAGGTGATGGTTTAACATTTGGGATCTGTCGCCGTTGGAAATATCTTTTTAATCCCAGTTTTTCAGGATCGGGAGCAATTTTTGTAGGTAACGGTGTTGATTCACCTGTTGGCATTACCTCTGGCTGTTGTTCAGATGCAGTTGACTCACTAGATTTTGGTGTTTCTGGTTGAGTTACTTTTTCCAGTTCTTCAACTAGAGGCTTGGGAGTTATCTCAGGTTGTGGTGACTCAATAACCTCTGGTAGTGTCGGGGGTAAACTCGGTGACGGTTCCATTGTCCGGACTGAACGACGTTTGAAAAATCCCTCTGACTTGGGTTTTTCTGGTTCAGCTACTTTTTCTTCCAGTTCTTCAGGTGTAACTTTTAGCTCAGGTGGTTGTGATTCGGTTGGGGGTGTTTCTGGAACTTCCGTTTCCGGAATAATCTGGGGCTGTGGTGACGGTGTTTTTTCAACAGTGGGAGTAGGTATGGGTTCAGTCACTGGTTTCTTAGCAGTGTAATTCGGGTCTACAATGCTACGCGCCTGATCCGCTTTTAATTCTCCTCTGACAATTCTCGACAGTGTGTCTTTACCCTTGGGCTGATAATTAATCAGTCTGGCTGTGGTATTAAACGCATTTTTTACAGGATTTCCCTGATTATCGAGGAATTCTAATTTTACCCAGTTATTCCCAGGTTTGAAGCCCTTGAGGTAAATAGCTTGCCAACGATCCAAAATGAAGCTTTCATTATTAATTGTGCAACGAATGCGCCAATCGCTGATTGTATCGTTGGGGTTGTTCTCAGCGACAAGGCGCAGAGGCGCGTTAGTTAAATAAAAGTCTAGTAGGATTGGTTCTGCCCCATAACTGCCTTTAGGACGACTGTAGGTTAACACTGGCAGAGTCGGATCAGGGTTATTATCCTCAGTTTTTGTGAAAATATGAAATGTTGTCTGGGCGTAAGCACCTTCATTTTTAAAGCTTTCGTGCCAAGGACGAGAAGCAAAGACACGCAGGGTATGTGTACCTGGGGAAACTTCTGGTAAAACTAGAGGCTTGTTTACATCGTAAACAGCTATATAAGGTTGGTTATCCAGGATTACGTGTAGATGCGGGCCTAATTCCAAATCAGGATCTTTAAATATTGGTATATCTTTTACCTGAAAGCTGACTGTAACTGTATTGTCTTGGAGAACTTCATCAGGTTGGGGAGACACGATTGTGACCTGGGGTCGATAATTTTCCAAACTGAGGCGTAGTTCTTGAATTACCTCTGGTGGGGAAACTTCGGAAAATTGCTGAGAAATCTGAGAAATTTTGGGCGGGTTATTTCTCTGAATAGGCACTTCTTGGCTACCCGCTTTTTCACCACAACTGGTTAAACTCAATACCAGCACCAATGTCATCAGCCACTGCAAAATAGTAAATCTCAGAGAAAATATCTGGTTTAACACCCCTGGCTGCCACGATTTCATGCATTTCATCCTAGTGATGGTTGGTCGTCGGTAACTGATTAAGTTATTTTTGCTTAAACTGTCCATCGGACACCATAACCCAAAAGGTGAAATGTTTTCCAAACCGCATAACATTTTATTTTGATTTTCTCAGCTAAGTTTAAAATAATTAATAATTTTTTCCAGTTTTTTATCGTAGCAATTGAAACAGGCACAAAATTTTCAGGAATATATAGCTGTAACACCCGCTACATAAGGTTAAACCATAAGTTATACGAATTGTTATCCTTTGTAAATTAAATGAATAAACCCTTGACTTTTCGCTAAAAAGTTGGGAGATAAAAAGCTTGTAGAGCAATTATTTGGGCTAATTTGAATTATTGTTAAAATGTATTTAACAATGCACCTGTAATGACTCTATAATTCAACAGAAACAAACTTCCACATAGAGTCTTCATCACTGCTCCAGGAATTCTGTAGTTTGCGACTAGGTTTAACTTTGTGGTATTTATGATTCCTCATTCCTTACTAAGAGAGGAGGTCGAATGACGATTAGTCCTCCGGAGCGAGAGGAAAAGAAGGCAAGAGTCATAGTTGATAAAGATCCGGTTCCTACCTCATTTGAAAGATGGGCAAAGCCAGGACACTTCGACAGATCCTTAGCCAAAGGTCCCAAAACCACCACCTGGATTTGGAATCTTCATGCCCTCGCCCATGACTTTGATACACATACAAGCGATTTAGAAGACATTTCTCGTAAAATCTTCGCGGCACACTTCGGACATTTGTCCGTAGTAGCGATTTGGTTGAGCGGGATGTTATTCCACGGCGCTAAATTCTCGAATTACGAAGCTTGGTTAAGCGACCCACTCAATGTGAGTCCCAGCGCTCAAGTAGTTTGGCCCATTGTTGGACAAGACATTTTAAATGGTGATGTCGGCGGTGGATTCCGCGGTATTCAGATCACCTCTGGCTTGTTCCAAGTATGGCGCGGCTGGGGGATCACAAGCTCATTCCAGCTTTATGTCACAGCTATTGGCGGCTTGGTACTAGCAGCATTGTTCTTATTTGCTGGTTGGTTCCATTACCACAAGCGCGCTCCCAAACTGGAATGGTTCCAGAATGTTGAGTCAATGCTGAATCATCACTTGGCAGTATTGCTGGGTTGTGGTTCCTTGGGATGGACTGGACACCTAATCCATGTGTCAGCACCAATCAACAAACTCATGGATGCGGGTGTAGCTGTTAAAGATATACCTTTGCCCCACGAGTTCATTCTGAACAAAGACTTGTTGACAGATTTGTATCCCAGCTTTGCTAGTGGGTTAACACCATTCTTCACCTTGAATTGGGGTCAGTATGCTGACTTCCTTACCTTCAAGGGCGGTTTGAACCCTGTAACAGGCGGCTTGTGGATGACCGATATTGCCCATCACCATTTGGCGATCGCGGTTCTGTTCATCATTGCTGGTCATATGTACCGTACCAACTGGGGTATCGGTCACAGTATTAAAGAAATCCTGGAAAACCATAAAGGTCCCTTCACAGGAGAAGGTCATAAAGGTTTGTATGAAAACCTGACCACATCCTGGCACGCTCAGTTGGCAACTAACCTTGCTTTCTTGGGTTCACTGACCATCATCATTGCTCACCATATGTACGCAATGCCTCCGTATCCTTACTTGGCAACGGATTACGCGACGCAATTGTGTATATTCACACATCATATGTGGATAGGTGGCTTCTTGATTGTTGGTGGTGCGGCTCACGCAGCCATATTTATGGTGCGGGATTACGATCCTGTGGTGAACCAAAACAACGTGCTAGATCGTGTGATTCGTCACCGGGATGCTATCATTTCCCATCTGAATTGGGTGTGTATTTTCTTGGGCTTCCACAGCTTTGGACTGTACATCCACAACGATACAATGCGTGCCTTGGGTCGTCCTCAAGATATGTTCTCTGACTCGGCAATTCAGTTGCAGCCAGTATTTGCTCAGTGGGTGCAAAATCTGCACACTCTAGCACCTGGTGGTACTGCTCCTAATGCCATAGAGCCAGTTAGTTATGCTTTTGGCGGCGGTATTTTGGCTGTCGGCGGCAAAGTGGCAATGATGCCTATTGCTTTGGGTACAGCGGACTTTTTAGTTCACCACATCCACGCCTTCACCATTCACGTCACCGTTCTGATTCTGCTCAAGGGTGTGTTATACGCCCGTAGTTCTCGTCTGATTCCAGACAAGGCAAACTTAGGCTTCCGCTTCCCTTGCGACGGTCCAGGCCGTGGCGGTACTTGCCAAGTATCTGGTTGGGACCACGTGTTCCTCGGATTATTTTGGATGTACAACTCCCTATCGATTGTGATCTTCCACTTCAGTTGGAAAATGCAATCAGATGTCTGGGGAACAGTAGATGCAGCAGGTAATGTGTCTCACATTACTGGTGGTAACTTTGCCCAAAGTGCCATCACCATCAACGGCTGGTTGCGTGACTTCCTGTGGGCGCAAGCTTCACAAGTAATCAACTCCTACGGCAGTGCTTTATCTGCTTATGGTCTACTCTTCTTAGGCGCTCACTTTGTATGGGCATTCAGCTTAATGTTCCTGTTCAGCGGTCGCGGCTACTGGCAAGAACTAATTGAGTCCATTGTTTGGGCGCACAATAAGCTGAAAGTAGCACCAGCAATTCAGCCTCGCGCTCTGAGCATCATTCAGGGACGAGCTGTAGGTGTAGCTCACTACCTCTTAGGAGGAATTGTGACCACCTGGGCATTCTTCCACGCACACATCCTTTCAGTAGGGTAGCAATTCACTTCAGAAGTGCTGAGGGCTGAGTGCTGGGTGCTGAGTGATCAAAGCTCAAAACCTAGGACTCAAAGCTCAGAACTTCAAAAGATGACACCTGATGGCTAAAAGTCAGAGGATTTCTCAAACCTATGGCAACGAAATTTCCAAAATTTAGCCAGGATCTCGCACAGGACCCGACTACCCGTCGGATATGGTATGCGATCGCTACAGGAAACGACTTTGAAAGCCACGATGGCATGACTGAAGAGAATCTTTACCAAAAGATTTTCGCCACTCACTTCGGTCACTTGGCAATCATTTTCCTGTGGGCTTCCAGCCTCCTGTTCCACGTAGCCTGGCAAGGTAACTTTGAACAGTGGATTAAAGATCCCCTTCATGTCCGTCCCATCGCCCATGCGATTTGGGACCCCCACTTTGGTCAACCTGCAATTGAAGCATTTACCCAAGGTGGCGCTAGCAATCCTGTAAACATTGCTTACTCTGGTGTTTACCACTGGTGGTATACCATCGGGATGCGGACGAACAGCGAACTATATACCGGTTCTGTGTTCCTCCTCTTGTTGTCAGCATTATTCTTATTTGCTGGTTGGTTGCACTTACAACCCAAGTTCCGTCCTAGCCTCTCTTGGTTTAAGAGTGCTGAACCCCGCCTGAACCACCACTTGGCTGGTTTGTTTGGTGTCAGTTCTTTGGCTTGGGCTGGTCACTTGATTCACGTTGCTATCCCCGAATCTCGCGGACAGCACGTTGGTTGGGATAACTTCCTCACCACACTGCCCCACCCAGCAGGTTTGACACCGTTCTTCACAGGTAACTGGGGAGTTTACGCTGCTGACCCTGATACTGCTAGCCATGTTTTTAGTACATCTCAAGGTTCAGGTACAGCGATTCTGACTTTCTTGGGTGGTTTCCATCCTCAGACAGAATCCTTGTGGTTGACCGATATGGCTCACCACCATTTGGCGATCGCAGTTATCTTCATTATTGCTGGTCATATGTACCGGACTAACTTCGGAATTGGTCACAGCATCAAAGAAATGCTGAACTCCAAATCCGGTTTAGTACCTGGTAGCAAGAGTGAAGGTCAATTCAACCTGCCTCACCAAGGTCTGTACGACACCATTAACAACTCGCTGCACTTCCAGTTGTCACTAGCTTTAGCGGCACTAGGAACTATCACTTCGTTGGTAGCGCAGCATATGTACGCTCTGCCTCCTTACGCATTCATTGCTAAGGACTACACAACTCAAGCAGCGCTGTACACACACCACCAGTATATTGCTGGCTTCTTGATGGTTGGTGCTTTTGCCCACGCCGCCATCTTCTGGGTACGTGACTACGACCCCGAACAAAACAAAGGCAACGTACTCGACCGGATATTACAGCACAAAGAAGCGATCATCTCTCACCTCAGCTGGGTATCGCTATTCTTGGGCTTCCATACCCTCGGTTTGTATGTACACAACGACGTAGTAGTAGCTTTCGGTACTCCTGAAAAGCAAATCTTGATTGAGCCTGTGTTCGCACAATTCATTCAAGCTGCTCACGGTAAAGTACTTTACGGTTTAGACACATTGCTGTCTAACCCCGACAGCATCGCCTACACAGCGTATCCTAACTACGGCAACGTTTGGTTGGGTGGCTGGTTGGATGCCATCAACTCTGGCACCAACTCCCTATTCTTAACAATTGGCCCTGGCGACTTCTTGGTTCACCACGCATTCGCTTTGGCTATTCACACCACCACCTTGGTACTTGTTAAAGGTGCTTTGGACGCTCGTGGTTCCAAGTTGATGCCCGATAAAAAGGACTTCGGCTATGCGTTCCCTTGCGACGGTCCAGGCCGTGGCGGTACTTGCGACATCTCAGCTTGGGACTCTTTCTACCTAGCGATGTTCTGGATGTTGAACACCATTGGTTGGGTAACCTTCTACTGGCACTGGAAACATCTAGGTATTTGGCAAGGTAACGTTGCTCAGTTTAACGAAAACTCTACATATCTCATGGGCTGGTTCCGTGACTATCTCTGGGCTAACTCGGCTCAGTTGATTAACGGATACAATCCTTACGGCGTGAATAACCTGTCTGTTTGGGCTTGGATGTTCCTATTTGGACACCTTGTTTGGGCAACTGGTTTCATGTTCCTGATTTCTTGGAGAGGTTACTGGCAAGAGTTGATTGAAACCCTTGTTTGGGCGCACGAGCGTACTCCTCTAGCTAACTTGGTTCGCTGGAAAGACAAGCCCGTTGCTTTGTCCATTGTTCAAGCTCGTTTGGTAGGTCTAGCCCACTTCACTGTCGGCTACGTCGTGACCTACGCGGCGTTCTTGATTGCCTCCACTGCTGGTAAGTTCGGTTAATTCCGCTACTAGTTTTGTAGGTTAATAAAAGTCCCCTGCCGTAAGGTGGGGGATTTTTTCATGGGCGTGCATCTTTCTTTGCCCTTCCCACAAAAGTTTAATGTAATTTAAATATCACCGCGTCCAGAACAATTAAGCACAATTAGAGGACTACCATTCATTTGGCAACAAGTCTGTGCTGAGGAAATAAATAATACTAACCATAAATATAAATTCATCATTTTTAAACAAGGTAGCAGCTAATTTAAAAATCTCTTAACTCTCTAGATTCATAGAAAGTTGTGTTAATTTTTCTAGCAACTTGTAAACTCCTGTAGCAATTTTATTTTCTGGATAGTCTGGATCATTGGGGTTACATTCACCAAGTATTTTTGCTCTGGTAATTGCTTCTGGAATATATTGTATTAGTTGTGCATAAGATGGTTGCTTCTTAGTTTGATGAATCCTATTCCATAACTTTTTACAAATTCCTGGTCTTTTTTTAATATATTGATTTTGAATATAATCTTTCAAGCTAGTAACTTCTAAATTTCCTGGAATAGAATCTTGTAAACTTATTTCTAAATCAAAGAAGTGGAGTATTAACCAAATTTCAAAGCAGGGATTACTAATACATAATTTATACAGAGGATTCTCACAACATTTTTGAGCTAAATAAGAAATAGTGAGTTTACGATTATCATGGTCGTCAGTATCTATTATCATCCATAATTCATCAGATTCTTGAAGATCGTAATTTTCCTTTAATTCCTCATAGAATTTAAGTAATGTTTTATATACATATTGAGGATCTGAATTTCCAGCTTCTTCTTCTGTTCTATCTATAAACTCCACATGAATATTACTGAGCCGAAAATCTTCTTCATATTTTATTGTTAAGGCATTAAAATATTGATATTCAGTTTTATCACCTTCCGCAGCTATTATATATAGTTTCCATTTTCTATCTTCACCACATTTACTGGCAATATAACTGGATCTACCTTGATAATCTGTATTCCTTTCTCTTCCCATCTTATTAATCCTGGCTCCATCCCAATGTTTTTAAGTCTTTAATAAAAGGTATTGCTCCAAATCTTCCATTAAGATATCCAGCAGCTAAATCGAGATTGTCAACGTCTGTATTAGCTAAAGAATAAATTACAGATTGTCCATGCTTATCTTTTTCTACAAACCAAACTTCATCTTTTCTAAAGATATCTTTTATATCTAGTAAATAAACTTCATGCGTGGTAGCAATTAATTGACTATTTAAACTTGTATTTTCAGGATTATTCAGAAAATAATCAAAAAGTTTCTTCATCAGTAAAGAATGTAGACTTCTTTCAATTTCATCTATTACATAAACAGCATTTCCCCGTGCTAAATGCATTAACATAGGGAATAAATCGATTAATCTTTGCGTTCCATCTGACTCTTCTGATATTTCAAACTCTACTTCGCTATTTTCTTTATCAAATCTGACTGGTGATAAATTAAGAACTGTCAATTTGTCGGTTTCGTCTTTTGCTTTAGAGATAATACATTGTAATCTAGGTATAAATATTGCATTGTTTTGACCTTCTTCATAAGGAAACCCTTTCTTAATTTCATCTTTAATTTCTGAGGGTATTTCCTTATAGTGATCTAAATCAATTGTTTTAGTAGTAATCTTTTGAATCCCTAAATCTAATGATTCTAAAAAGTTACTCAGAGAATCTTGTACTGTAAAAAAAGGTAGTGTAGGCTTGGAATTAGGAAAAACAATTTTTAAAACATCACTGAACCATTCAAATATAGGTTTTAACTCTTTTATTTTCCGTTCTTGTGAATTAGTCAAAAACAGTAAATTTTCTCTTGTACTCGTCGATTCATAACGAATTCTATTTTTTTCGTCTTCAGAAATATTCAAGAAAAATTCGTGTTTAAAATCATGAAAATTAATATTTTCTCCCATTCTTTCATAAATTGGTATTTCCATATTTACACCAATTTCAAATAACCATTCTTCATGAATTTTGTGTTTATCAACTAAAAAGCCATAAGCATACTGTTTATCATTAGTTCTAAACTCAAACTCAAATCTAGATGGCTTCGTATAACAGGTTTTATCTAGTTTGAAATTAGCAATATTTATATTTGTATTTTTTTTAACACCATCTACAATAAAATCTCTGGCAAATTTCATGGCTTTAATTAAGTTAGATTTGCCAGAAGCATTAGCACCATAAATTATAGATGTTCTTAGTAATTTTATTGACTCCTGAGAATCATCTCTTACTACATGATGACTATGATGGGTATCATCTGAAGCAATCATGTTAAAGTCTATCCTCTGGTTAAAGGATAAGAAGTTTTCTACTGTAAATCTGATTAACATAATTATTGAAGTATCTAATCAATTCCTTCTATAATACTTATAAAAAACTTCTAAAGTTTAAAAAATTTATCAATGTTACTTCTTCCTTCTTATGGATCAGGTATCTTAACTAGCATTGATATTAGGCGGGCAAGATGCCCACCCTACGCTTATGGAGAATGGTGCAAAATATCAGAGTTATTCGTGGATTAAAAACTTGGCTACCGTTTGTACATCCTTATCACCGCGTCCAGAACAGTTGAGTACAATTCGCGGACTACCACTCAGCTGAGGACAGAGGGTTTCTAGATAAGCGATCGCATGAGCAGTTTCCAAAGCAGGTATAATTCCCTCTAGGCGAGATAGTCGCTGGAACGCTTCTAAAGCCTCTGCATCAGTCACACTATAATATTCAGCCCTTCCCATATCTTTCAAATAGCTATGTTCTGGCCCCACCCCAGGATAATCTAAACCTGCACTAATGGAGTGCGCCTCAATTATTTGTCCTTCTTCATCTTGCAACAAATAGCTCATTGCTCCGTGCAATACACCAATCTGTCCTTTTGTCAAGGTAGCAGCGTGTTTTTCTGTATCTACACCTTCGCCGGCTGCTTCCACCCCAATTAACCGGATTGAAGACTCATTGACAAACTCGTGGAATAATCCCATCGCGTTGGAACCACCACCCACACAAGCTATGAGAATATCAGGTAAACCGCCCCATTTTTCCATTGCTTGGGCGCGAGTTTCTACACCAATCACAGCATGAAAATCGCGTACCATCATTGGGTAAGGATGGGGGCCAGCTACTGAACCCAAAATGTAATGCGTTGTTTCCACATTCGTCACCCAATCCCGGATAGCCTCAGAAGTCGCATCCTTGAGGGTTCCGGTTCCCGCTTCTACCGGACGCACTTCCGCCCCCATGAGTCGCATTCTGAAGACATTTAAAGCTTGACGTTCCATGTCGTGAACGCCCATGTAGATCACACATTCCAGCCCAAACCGAGCGCAAACCGTTGCTGTTGCAACTCCATGCTGTCCTGCGCCTGTTTCGGCAATTACTCGTTGCTTACCCATGCGCCGCGCCAACAATACCTGACCCAAGGCATTATTAATTTTGTGCGCGCCTGTGTGATTTAAGTCTTCACGCTTTAAGTAAATTTGCGCTCCTGTACCATCTGGACGGGCATAATGAGCAGTGAGGCGTTCGGCAAAATACAAAGGTGTGGCGCGTCCGACATAATCTCGCAGTAAATCTTGTAATTCTGCTTGAAAACTTGGGTCGTGGCGGTATTGCTGATAAGCTGTTTCTAATTCAGCTAAAGCTGGCATCAGTGTTTCCGGGACGTACTTACCGCCAAAGCGTCCAAAGCGTCCAAGGATGTCGGGAACCTGAGTGTTTGATGGGGAACTGGGAGAGAGGGGTGTAGTAGTCACGGAAAGTTTTTGATGACAGGATAGATGTCATTATTATAAAAGGATGTGAGGAGTGCAAGATCCCGATCATCTTCTTGGCGTTGCTGATTTCAAATATGAATTTATTTCACGCAAAGGCGCAAAGGCGCAAAGGTATAAAGAAAAATAAAGGTAATTGTGGCATTTCATACGCTGATTCATCAAGGCTGTCTCCTTTGTGCGTTCGTGGTGAAACAATCAGTTGTATGAACCACTAAGACACCCAGTACCTGGAATTTTTTCTTAATCAAACGTTTTATGTCTTCTGATAAATCTTCCAACAAACGCTTTGTCTACCGTGAATTTGGTAATGATAAATCTGCGGCTACAGAAAGAGGGGTTCCGGAATTACCTCCGCAGCAACAAAACCTGAAGGTGGAGGCTTCCCGCAAAGGACGCAAGGGTAAAACTGTGACAGTGATTAGCGGTTTTCAAACCAAACCTGAAACTTTGGCTGATTTAGTTAAACAGTTGAAAAGCCAATGCGGTTCCGGTGGAACTGTGAAAGATAACGAAATTGAAATTCAGGGCGAGCATAAACAGAAAATTCTGGATATTTTGACTAAATTAGGTTACAAAGCCAAAATTAGCGGTGGTTGATGGGTGTGGGAACCCACACTTGAAAGGGTTATTAAGTGAAAAAGTTGATGTTATTGTGAAAATTACGAACCGCTAAGACCAAAAAGGTAAAGTTTTCACAAGCAATTTTGGAATCCTGTCTGGTCGTGGTGAAGTAATAAATTAAATGAAGATTTTTGTGAATTTTATAGGAGGTTGAGATGGATTTAGTTCGGATTGTATGTGCTGTTTTACTTCCACCTCTGGGAGTATTTTTACAAGTAGGTTTTGGTATGGATTTTTGGATCAATATCCTGTTGACGTGTTTGGGTTATATCCCCGGAATAATTCACGCCGTGTGGATCATTGCCAAGAAATAATGGTTTGGAGAGGTGGGTTTGAGAGCCTATCTCTCACTACCGCATGAAATATGAAGTAGGTGACAATTTCCGGAAAATCTCTAAATATTGTGACATGGTGGGCAAGGAAAGCTCTGCCCTGACACTCTCCACCAAAACGGGCGATAATACTACTCTCTAAAGACGTGAAGACCGATCCTAGTAGTTGTGTCTGTGTTCCTACAATAACCATATAAAAACAAAACTGGCTCTTGTTCTCTGTGCGCCTCATATTTGGAGTGGTTTATCGAAAAGCCTATGCAACCCACTAATCCTAACCAATTTACCGAAAAAGCCTGGGAAGCGATCGCTCATACCCCAGATATTGCTAAACAATATCAGCAACAGCAAATCGAAAGTGAACACCTGATGAAAGCCCTGCTGGAACAAGAAGGTCTAGCCAGCAGCATTTTAACGAAGGCGGGTGTTGATTTGCAAAAAATCCGCGATCGCACTGAACAATTCTTCCAACGTCAGCCGAAAGTATCTGGTAGCAGCACGTCCGTATTTTTGGGACGGAGTTTAGATACACTATTAGATAGAGCCGATGTCTATCGTCAGGAATTCAAAGACGAATATATCTCAATTGAGCATTTATTGCTGGGTTATGCCAAAGATGACCGCTTTGGTAAAAGTTTATTTCAAGAATTCGGTTTAGACGAAGGCAAGTTAAAGAAAATCATTAAGCAAATTCGTGGGAGTCAAAAAGTGACCGACCAAAATCCAGAAGGCAAATATGAAGCACTGGAAAAATATGGACGTGACCTCACAGAAGCCGCACGTAAAGGTCAACTTGATCCAGTCATTGGGCGGGATGATGAAATTCGCCGCACTGTGCAGATTCTCTCGCGGCGTACCAAGAATAACCCTGTGTTAATTGGTGAACCGGGTGTGGGTAAAACTGCGATCGCGGAAGGTCTAGCCCAACGGATTATTGCTGGTGATGTCCCCCAATCCCTCAAAGACCGCAAGTTGATCTCTTTAGATATGGGGGCTTTAATCGCCGGGGCAAAATTCCGGGGCGAATTTGAAGAACGCCTCAAAGCAGTATTAAAAGAAGTTACGGAATCCGGCGGGAATATAGTTTTATTTATTGATGAAATTCATACTGTGGTCGGCGCGGGTGCGACTCAAGGGGCGATGGATGCCGGTAATTTGTTAAAACCGATGTTAGCGCGGGGTGAATTACGGTGTATTGGAGCGACAACTTTAGATGAGTATCGCAAGTATATCGAAAAAGATGCGGCTCTAGAAAGACGCTTCCAGCAGGTTTATGTAGACCAGCCCAGCGTCACAGATACAATTTCGATTTTACGCGGTTTGAAAGAACGCTATGAAGTCCACCACGGGGTGAGAATTTCTGATAGTGCTTTGGTTGCAGCCGCTACATTATCCAGTCGGTATATTAGCGATCGCTTCCTCCCAGATAAAGCCATTGACTTGGTAGACGAAGCCGCCGCCCGATTGAAAATGGAAATTACCTCTAAACCAGAGGAACTGGACGAAATCGACCGCAAGATTTTGCAGTTGGAAATGGAAAAGCTGTCTTTGCAAAAAGAAACAGATGCAGCTTCGCGAGAACGTTTAGAAAGAATTGAAAAGGAACTGGCGGATCTCAAAGAAGAACAAAGAACTCTCACAGCGCAATGGCAGTCTGAAAAAGATATTATCAACAAAATTCAGTCAATTAAAGAAGAAATTGACCGGGTGAACTTAGAGGTGCAGCAATCAGAAAGAAATTATGACCTGAATCGCGCCGCCGAGTTGAAATATGGCAAGTTAACTAATTTACACCGCCAATTAGAAACCGCAGAAGGTGAATTAGCCAACGTCCAAAGAACCGGCAAATCTCTATTGCGTGAGGAAGTTACAGAAGCTGACATTGCGGAAATTATTTCTAAGTGGACGAGAATCCCCATCAGCAAGTTGGTGGAATCTGAGAAAGAAAAACTGCTGCATTTAGAAGATGAACTGCACAACCGAGTCATTGGACAAGCCGAAGCCGTCACAGCTGTAGCCGATGCAATTCAGCGATCGCGTGCGGGACTGGCTGATCCGAATCGTCCCATTGCTAGCTTTATTTTCCTCGGTCCCACGGGTGTAGGTAAAACCGAACTAGCCAAAGCGTTAGCAGCATATATGTTCGACACCGAAGAATCTTTGGTGCGAATTGATATGTCTGAGTATATGGAAAAACACGCAGTTGCGCGGTTAATCGGTGCGCCTCCAGGATATGTCGGCTACGAAGAAGGTGGGCAATTAACTGAAGCAATTCGTCGTCGTCCTTATGCCGTGATTCTCTTCGACGAAATCGAAAAAGCACACCCTGATGTGTTCAATATCTTACTGCAAATTCTCGATGATGGTCGTGTCACTGATGCCCAAGGTCGGACAGTGGACTTCAAAAATGCAATTATTATCATGACCAGTAACATCGGTTCGCAGTATATTCTCGATGTCGCTGGGGAACCCGCACATTACGACGAAATGCGCCGCCGAGTCATGGAAGCAATGCGAAATAGCTTCCGTCCAGAGTTTCTTAACCGAATTGATGAAATCATCATCTTCCACGGTTTGGATAAAACAGAACTGCGGCAAATTGTCCTGTTACAAGTAGAGAGATTAAGAGGAAGATTGAGCGATCGCAAGATGTCTCTGAGACTTTCAGATTCTGCCCTTGACTTTTTAGCCGAAGTAGGATATGACCCTGTGTATGGAGCGCGTCCACTCAAACGAGCAATTCAGAGAGAGTTAGAAACTCAAATTGCCAAAGGTATCTTGCGCGGTGACTTCAACGACGGCGACACCATTTTTGTTGATGTGCAGAATGAGCGCCTTTCCTTCAGTCGCTTACCTGTGGAGGTCTTTACTACCTGAACTACTAAAGGCTTGTCTCCCTTCCTCCCTTGCTATCCATTACCGGGATCTTTCTGAAAATTTGCGAGAGTTATAGCTCACCAAATCGCAAAGGCTTAAACCTACGTTTTCAATTCTCTACAAAATAAAGGTTTCAAGATGGTTAAGAATTTTGTGGGTAATGGATAGTTGCTAAGGGGAGGGACAGGTTTTTTATCGCCAAACCAGGGTGAGGTTCTTCGCTGAGTGTACACTGCAAGCCAGCGAGGAGGGAAATTTGATCGTGTTAGAATTTGCCAAGTTTGGGGAATAATGCTGTTGATGCCTGCAATTGCCTAAATCAACAGCATGAGATCGCTATTTTTCCCAAACACCCGATTATTTCAGTTATGTCTGGCATTATGCTGTATTGTGTGCATTACCTTTGCATGGCTCCCAGGATCTGCAACTACCGCCACATCAATTGATACTCTTAAACAACAGCAGCAACAAATTAATCAAGAGCGCGAAAAGACAATTCAGCAGCGCGATCGCCTAACTAATTTGCAAGAAGCAGCAGAAAAACGACTGACTGGTTTAAAGCAAAACTTAGAAACTACAAATACTTATATTCAAGATAGTGAGTTACGATTACG
Source organism: Nodularia sp. LEGE 04288 (assembly GCF_963896525.1). NCBI lineage: Bacteria > Bacillati > Cyanobacteriota > Cyanophyceae > Nostocales > Nodulariaceae > Nodularia > Nodularia sp. LEGE 04288. The sequence continues at coordinate 14,894 of NZ_CAWQOY010000044.1, read as the reverse complement.
GCAGGCTACGGAAAACCTCCAAGAATTAGAAGCAGATTTAGTTGTTACAGAAAGTGATTATGCCAAAAGTCGCACAGCAACGGTGGCTAGGTTGCGATATCTTCAGCGATCGCCTGCTTCGCAAGGATGGGCTGTGTTGCTACAAAGCCAAAATATCAGCGACTTTATCAGCCGTCGTCGTCAACTAAAGTTAGTCTATCAAGCTGACCAAAAGATTTTAGCGAAACTGAACCTCCAAGCAAACCTGATTAATCAGCAAAAAACGGCAGTAGAACAGCAAAAAAACGAAATTGCTTTGATTCGTCAGCAGTTATTGGTACAAAAAACCGATTATCAAATTCAGGCGGAATCCCAATCAGAATTAATTCTCCGTTTAAATGGCGATCGCCTGGCTTTAGAAGCCGCACAAAACCAGCTTGATCGAGATTCTCAAAATTTAGAAGTCTTGATTCAAAACAAAGTGGCAGAAGCTCAAGCCAAAGCCAACAGTCAGAGAAACATTCTGATTCGGGGAACTGGGATATTAGCTTTTCCTAGCAACGCCGGTACTAGCAGCGCCTTTGGTTGGCGGATACATCCGATTTTGGGATATCGTCGCTTTCATTCCGGGTTAGATTTTGCCGCTAGTCATGGTAGTAAAATTAGAGCCGCCGATTCCGGAAACGTGATTTTTGCGGGTTGGTACGGCGGTTATGGCAGAACTGTAATTATCGATCACGGTCAAGATATGGCTACATTGTATGCACACGCCAGCGACTTGTATGTTGGGGAAGGACAATCTGTAGAACGAGGACAAGCGATCGCGGCTGTGGGTTCCACCGGTTTATCTACTGGGCCTCACCTGCATTTTGAAGTGCGTCGCAATGGTACACCCGTTAACCCTGCTGATTATTTCTAAAGTCGTGCTATAATTGGGTAATGTTAGGGCGCGTAGCTCAGTGGATAGAGCAACAGATTCCGGTTCTGTGGGTCGGGGGTTCAAATCCCTCCGCGCTCGTTTTTTATACATTAACTGATTATTTATCACTGTTGACAAATTCATGTCCGAAATATAAATTTTCGGTATTCGGGAAACTAGCGTGTATTTAGACCTGAGAGGGAAGCAACACTTCAACTCTGCTCAATCACCACAAGAATAGAGTAATTAAACAAGTGGTGCGATAAATTTATCAGTGATAAATAGCTATGTATTATGAGCCTAAATTGTTGATTAATTCTTCTATTGCTAAATTTTTTGTATCTTCAGGTAAATAATCAAAGACTTTTTTTAAAAGTTCTGGAGATGCATTTTGCGCGAACCAGTCTTCACTCGGATTGTCTTGAATATTTAAAAAATACTTTAATCGTTCTTCTACTGCTTTTTTATCAGCTTGATCCAATTGTCCAATTCTGTCTAACCAATTGGCTGATGTGTCTTTAAAGCAATTAGCATCAACAGTACAAATTTGATGAACTAAAGCGTAGGATTTTTTATCCAAACTATTTCTACTTGTAGAGTTAATTGGATATGTGGTTGGTAAACCGTTAAATGTTACTTGTGAAGTCAGAGGAATAACAGAAAACGTTGCTATATATCCTGATTCATCTTGAAATTGATCACTTGTCCAGATGATATAAGGATGTTTCCCTCTAAAAACCCTGCTGGAATTAATATTCTCACTGCAAGTTTGACATTCTACTTCACTTGGCTCATCTAAATTATAAATATGGACATGACCCAATTGGCAACGAAGAGACACCCTATAGGGATTTATCAAATATATCCAACCTTGTCGAGGTCTTTGTCCAGCCACTTTACAATCCTAATTCACTGACTAATTTTGCTCTTTCTGCCTGTAAGTTGAGTTTAACTTTTTCTCCTGGCTGATGCATATTTTTGACTTCCAGCATGGGAGCAGTTGTATACACGTAATCCAGTAACTGATTCAGTTTATCTGCGCCAGCCCATTCTCTGCGAATATTATCCAGCACCAACTTAAGACTTATAGGTAGTTGCAAATCATCTACCTGAGCGGCTTCATTCACAGGCCTAATGTATGTTGCATTTTCCTGAGATTCTTGAATAATCTCTTTCCCATTCATTTGATTTAAAGCCGCATCTATACCCTCATTCCAAGGGCCAAACTGATAATAACACCAATCTAGATCAGTTAGTTGGTTTCCCGTCCATTTAACAGAGTAAAGATCAGCTAAATACAGAAACTTAATTAGCTGTGTTTTTGTAATATACCCTTTTGTTGCGTAGACAAAATATTTGATCAGTTTATTCAACATACCTCTTCTCTCTGCTTGTAATACAATAGTCTATGTGAATTAACATATAATTGATAAAAATATTTAGAATCATTGCTATTAAAAAGTTTTGACAGAGTTTATATAGATTTCTATCGCTTAATCATAGTTTTTTTATGCAATTCTTGACAAGTTATTAACTTACTCTCCATGATTGTACAGTATAAACGTACTATTTGAATATGAATGACTCAACATTTACAATTTTTATTATCTTTGGATGCATTTGGATTGCAATGGCTACCGCATCTGTAATTAGTCTCTTAAAAGCAGATGGGCAAAAAATTCGCTTTGGTAAAACGGGACTGATTGTGATTATTCCGATCATAGTCCCAATTATTTTTACCCTGGCGTATGCTGCATTTAGAGGTACATTCTGAATCATTCATCGCCTGAGTTGTACTTCAGATAATTTCGTACATTCGAGAGGTTCAGATCCCCGATTTCTTCAAGAAGTTGGGGATCTTTGGGTTCGTTATCACTTTTTCACGAGAAAATAAGCTGTAGCATACTCAGGTAATTGGCGGATATGCTGCGTAAACTCTTGTCGATTCTTAAAAGTTCCTGCTAAGAAATCAAGTTGATGCAGATTAGGTAAAAAGGCTCCGCCTGTATCCGCCATGACTCCCATTTGCAACTGTTTCCGCCCATTTCTAGTATGTTCAATCACGACTACTCTACCTAATCCAATATTCAGGATATCTCCCGCAAAAGTTACTCCTGGCTTGATGGAAATTTTCGCATCGATATTATGTCCATAGCCTTTGATAGCGTCCACTTGTCTAAAGTACCAGTAACGCTTTTGTGATGTGGGTTTTAATCCCTGCACATAAGAAATACCATTATTTCTATCCACATTGAAAAACCTTTGAGTCCCATCGGTAAAATTAATCAGGATTGTTCCCTGCATTAAAGCTTCTTCTAAACCAGCACGGGTTAAATAAGCCAGGGGTTCGACTCTACCATGTTCTTTACCACCAGGCTCATAAATACCTGATAAAACATCCTGTTTGGTATATCTCGTGTAAAATTTATCAGTAATATTGTCTTCTTTTAAACTGTAAATTGGTACATTGTAAGTAGAAGTTTTGGTGCGAGAACCTGTATGCTCAAATACTGCATATTTTGTAATTCGCACTTGATTCTGCTTTTGGTTCTGAGGATTATGGGCAGACCATTTAATTACTCGAAAATTGGTGTTAATAAATTCAGGATTTTCTAATCGGGTGGTGCGATTGTTAGCAATATCCTCACTTAATACAGTAATCATGAAATCTAAAGTTTTGATAATATCTTCTACAGTTACTCCTTGTGTACCCAGTAGCCCTTTACGAAAAATGTTTGGGTCTTCGGAAGCGTGGTCTTGAAAATATTTTCTTGTATTAACAAGAACGCTAAATAAATCTTTCTGATTAAAATTAATATTAGACGTTGGTAGTTTTCCCGGACTTAAAACCTGACTACCTTCAATGCTAAATTTATATTTTTGCCACTCATCGATGACTGGATAAGTTACAGGTATTGATGCTATATCTTGCTCAGATGTAAAGGTGTTTTCTGGACTGATAGTTTGAGGAGATATCTGGGGAAGAATAACAGGATTCTGAACAATTGTGCCTAGTCTATGAATAGGTTGAATTGCAGCAGGTGAAATCTGTGATTTAGTTAAAAAATAATTTTGGGACTGAGTAACTAATAAAGGCTTTTCAGCTTGATGTTCGGGAATTTGTTGTTGATTTATTGACTGCGGATATAAACGAATACTAGCTGCACTCACCAGCAATAAAGTAGCAAAACCTAATGTAAAGCGGAGTTTTTGGGTTGATAAGATATGCATAAGCTGAAAAACCAAGTTCTGATAATAAATAATAATGGCAATTTCTCGATTTGAAACTATATCGACTTGACAATGCGCTCACCGTGTAGACAATTGGGGCATCATATCTCGTTTATTTATCAGAGACAACCCGGTTTAGCAGTTTCCGATTATACATAACCAGCCTAGCTAAACATAAAATCTCAAAAAATGTCACATATACAATCTGAGAAATTTTGTGGGGTGGGCATATCGCCGAAAAATTCATCCCGCGCTGGACTTCTTTTCAGACTAGGGGCTTCTTTTTGTTTCCGCTAAATTTGCTAATGTAAGGATAGTACAAACAAATTCCGAGAAATGTAGCTGCGTAAAAGCTACCTGGTTGCCAACTGTTAGTAAAGGTCACAATAAGAGATAATAATTATGACGGCATTTGAACCTCAGAGCCTTCGTTCTTATAGCCAAGATGATGTGCAGCGAATTCTCCAATTAGCGATCGCTCGTCAAGCTGATAACCAAGATAAAGAATTTTCTTATGAGCAACTGGTGGAAATTGCTACAGAGTTAGATATATCACCAGATTGTCTGAATTTAGCAGAAATCGATTGGCGATCGCAACATAGCGAAATCCAACAAAGGCAAGCGTTTAGTTCCTACCGTATAGGAAGATTTAAGAAACGTGTTGGTAATTATGCAATTATTAACAGTTTTGTGATGCTGCTGGATTTAGTCGGTGGTGGCGGTCTTACTTGGTCATTGTATTTTTTAGTATTTTGTGGATTGACATTAGGGCTAGATGTTTGGAATACCTTTCAAACTAAAGGTGAAGAGTACGAAATGGCTTTTCAAAAATGGTATCGCAAACATCAAATCAAACAAACCATTAATACAGTTGTGAGCAAATGGTTTAAGGCATTGCAAATTTAGTGAGTTGAGAGCGAAGTTTTGGCAGCACAATCATTCTATTTATTCATAAAAGCCCCTAGAAAATATCTAGAGGCAGTATCTATTATGAACTTACTTTTACGCTAATTTTGAGAACTTAGCCGATTAATTGATGCTTATTTTTCTGATTTTTCAATTGCCAACCTGCACCCAAAGCACCAAAAGCCAATAAGCCTAAAATTGATGTCGGTTCAGGAACAGACACGGGCGCAGCTAGAATTTGTCCACGAATTTCACCGCTAGGGAAAGTATCTGTGTGGATATTGAAGTAGGCGTTACCGTTCAATAATTCTTGAGCTAATACATCTGTCAAAGGTGCGCTAGCATCATCAAACCGCCAATCTCCGATAATTGTCCCAGAACTGCTACCTGCAATGGGAGCAATGTTGGCATTATCAAGATCGTGAACAACACCTCCGTTTTGACCGGTTGGGGCGTTATGGATGTGTGCATATGGTGCAGCTATGACACCCTGTAAATCCGAGTAACTGACTTCATATTCAAAAACCCAACTACCAGGGTCACCAGTGAGTGTACCTGTTGCTGTGCCTAAACCAGTTGTACTAACTGGGGAGGGAACCTGTTGATTACCATTTAGGGTACTGGTGAAAGAAAAAACTGCCGCATTAGCTGCTAGGGGTGTTAGTGCGATCGCCGTGCCGAGAAAAGTACCAGTGAACAAAAGTTTCATAAATTACTTAAACTAATTTACACGATCACACAATTCATACTGGGTGATGAGAGTAATTGTACTGTATGTCACAGGTATATGCGAATTCGCACTTAAAGCCAAATATTAGTTATTTACCAACTATTTACGGCTTGAGCGATCGCATCCTTAGCTGCGGCTATAGAATTTTGACGAGCTTCATCACCCAAATTCAGACTATCAGCATGGATAAAAGTCACATCTGTGAGTCCCATAAAACCCAAAATGGTGCGAAGATAGGGGACTTGGTGATCATAAGCTTCGTAGGGCGTTCCTGCCGGAAAAGTACCACCACGAGAAGTAATTATTAGTACCTTCTTGCTGCTATCTACTAAACCTTGGTAACCATTCTCAGTAACGGCAAAAGTCTTACCAGCCCTGACAATTTGGTCAATATAAGCTTTGAAAGTAGAAGGTATACTCAAGTTATACATTGGCACACCAAAAACATAGCGGTCAGCTGCGAGGAACTCATCAACTAGACTGTCAGACAGCTTAATTGCTTCATTCAATTCAGGCGTGCGTGCATCAGGTGGTGTAAAAGCAGCAGCAATCCATGATTCATCTACATGGGGAACAGGACTGCGACCTAAATCCCGATAAGTAACTGTCACCCCCAAATGAGTCTCTTTCCAAGAAGTGATCAACTCATAGGATAGCGCCCGCGAAATAGAACGTTCACCACGGGGACTAGCATCAATGTGAAGGATATTTGCCATAGAAAAACTTGCCCACAGAAACTATGCTAATGGGTACAAAACAGCTTCAAGGTGAATGTGTAAAAAACTTACTGAATAGACTTTAAATCAATTATAGTTAATATGAAAAGTAGGCACTAAAAAGTACGGTACTTACTAAAAAGTAACTATGAAAGCTGAAGCAAAAACAGATAGTCGGCTCACTTGCGAAGTTGAAACCACATTAAAGGTAATTGGCGGACGCTGGAAAGTTTTGATTATTAGAGAATTAATCTCAGAGGTCAAACGCTTTGGGGAATTGCAACGAAGTTTACCGGGAATTACCCAAAAAATGCTGACTCAGCAACTCAGAGAAATGGAAGAAGATGGAATTATACATCGAAAAGTGTATGCACAAATCCCCCCAAAGGTAGAATACTCATTGACAAGTTTGGGAGAAAGTCTCATACCAATTCTTTATGCAATGCATAAATGGGCGGTGGAAAACTTGTCGCCAACCAACGATTAGCACAACAGTCCAGTTAACTAAACTTAATTTTGAGTTTATCCGTTGCTTTGTAAATATTCAATCGCCGCCTCTAATTTTGAGGGGTAACTTTCAGCAAACTGTTCAAACCAAAAGCCTTCTTGAGAAAACGGATCTAATGTTTTCAACCATGCTTCAGCTTCTAGTTTCAAAGCTGCTAGTTTTTGGGCTTTGACTTGGGCTTGTCGAATTTTTTCTTGTTCTAGTGCTTGCTGTTTTTGTAACTCCTCAGCTTCATCTTGTGCTGCAAAATCAGCCCTAACTTCTGCCAAAAGGCTATCAACTAAAGATAACGATTTTGGTAGTTGTGGGGGAGATGATTTGGCTGGATTATTCTGTGGCTGTGATGCTGCGGGTTTGGCTTGATCATATTCAGCTTTGAGTTGATCTAGCAGCTTATCAAGAGAATCCATTCTTTTCAGCTAGTAAGTCACGGCGTAAATAGAGTACCCAATTAAAACTTTAAAAAGCCTATTATATAGCGTTTCCTAGTCGGACATATCCAGAATTATCTGTGTACATCTGTGGTCAATTAATTCTTTCTGCGTACCTAAAAATATGGAAATCGCTATATAAGCCTTTTGACTTTCGCCTAGCGGTGCTAGTCCATAATGGCATTTAGTAGCACTTCCGATAGACTTAAATCTTCCATATCATCCATTGTAATTGTGTCGCAGATATCGAATTTAGCTCCAGCGCCTTGAAGATCATCATCTAAGACTTTCAGAAAGCGGGTAGCTTGTGCATCTGTACCAACTTGAATGAAGGAAATACCTAGTTCTTCGTTGTTATCCATCAGGCGAGAAGCTTCAATAATTACCTTCATTACCGCTTTGCGATCATCCGGTTCCCCATCAGTAATTACTAAGATAATTTCACCATTGGGCTTAGTTTGACCCGCATTCTTGCGTTGAAAGTAATCATCAGTGGCGTGTTTCAACACACCTGCTAAATCTGTAGAACCAGAGGGGTCATTTTCTTGAAAGATTTGTGTTACCTTAGCGGCTGTGACATTATCATAGCGTTTGAATCTACCGGAAAATAAATATACAGTGATGCCATCTGGATCAAATTGCTCGCACTTACTCGCTAAGGCTAAGGTAGATTCTTGTGCTGATACCCATCTAGTTCTACCACCTTTTTGATCTGGGGTAGCCATGCTACCGCTTTTGTCGATAATGAGTGTATAGTCTCTATTTTCGAGCATGATTTAAATTTACCCTGATAACTTCACATTTTAACTATAGCAATCCGATTTTATCCTTGAATTTACTTGCTTGGTGAGGGAAGAGGGAACTTTGAACAGGAAATCAGGGATAGATGTGTACGGAATATCGCTGTCCTTGAGGGTTTCCGTCCGGCGAGTTTCTGAGCAATTTTCGGGTTATTGTGCAAAAAAGTGGGACTAAGGAGTGAGAAATATTAGCGCCAGCGAGCGCCTCTGGCGGGGCTTTGCCCATCGTACTCAATTTGAGTTAGGCTAGCAGATGCGATCGCTGGCAATGGTGAGGCTACTATTCCTCTTGTAGATCAATCCAAATACTACCTTCTTCCACACGCACAGGGAACACTGGTAGAGCTTTCTCCTGTGAAATCTTTGACAGAACTTTACCTACAACAGGTGGCCAAGGACACCAACTTTGTACTTCTCCAGTCCGTAGGTCAAAAGCACTCCGATGTATAGGACAAACAATTGCTCCGCCTTCTGTAATTTTCCCATTTTTCATGGGCATTTTTAAATGAGGGCAGGTATTATCTACAGCATAAAGCTGACTGTCGTGGTTCACCAGCAGAATTTTCCGGTTGCCAACTTTTACCACTTGTCTCCCGTCTGCTGCAAGTGCATCGGCTGCAAGAACTTTAGTCCAGCTCATTAGGTTCTCCTCTGTTCATGATCTGCTTTCAGTTTCCCGCAATTGTGACCAATGCGATCGCCTGGATTAACTGAATGAATAAACTTAATCTTTTGGCGGTAGGATCTGTATAAGATGTCAACTTATGCAGACTGGCCTGTTTTATGCCGAGAAAATCAACATCTTCATCCCAGTCCCCAACCACAACCTCACTGGCGCTTTCATCTATCCATATCCGGCTAGAAACCTTAGATAAAGAACACCAGTGGCTGTTGAAGCAAATTAAGAGAAAACGGACTGAACTCAAAAATTTTGTCGAACAGATGCGTTCCTTAGCCGCAGATATATTTAATCGCTGTAATCCTAAGTTTCAAAAACTGGTAGATATCGACAGAGAAATTCATACTCTGTTTGATGAAATCTTGACTTTGAGAAAATTGGGTAAGCAGAGCCGAAAAGATATTGAAGCGATTTACTATCAACTCCAAATAGCGAGAGTTATCAGTCCCAACCCCAAAAATCATCCAGAAGATGAAGACACAGAATTAGACGAACTATTTGAAACCAATGAGCAAGATGATCATGTTTCAGGTACACATACCGAAGAAAATCATCAATATCAAGAAGCGTCACCGGATATAGATTTTTCCTCTGGAAACAAATCTGATGCTGCTAGAAAAATTCGACAGACATTTTTAAGTTTAGCCGAAATATTTCACCCAGACAAGGTAAAAGATGGCGAAACTCAAATGCGTCATACCGAAATCATGAAGGAAATTAATAAAGCTTACCAAGAAGGTGACTTAGCTCGACTTTTAGAAATTGAACAGCAACATCAAGTAGGCAAATCCATTGATAGTAATAGTGAAGACGATTTAACTCGTCAGTGCGCTAGGATCGAACAGCAAAATGAAATTCTCACAAATCAATATGAGAAATTAAAACAGGAACTTCGTTTAGTTAAAAATACCCCAGAAGGCGCGATAGTTTCTGATTGTCGAAAAGCCTCGAAAGAAGGAATAGATCCTATTGGCAGCATGGCGGAACAAGTAGAAGCTGAAATTAAAACCATCGCCGCTATCCGCGATTTTGTCAGAGACTTCCGCGAACAGAAAATCACTATTAAAGAATTTGTCTGCGGTCCGGTAAATCTGCGCCAGATGAACCAAGATGCGGTGGATGATATGTTTGAACAAATGTTTGTGGAATTGGGTGAAGTTATGTTTTTCTAAAATCCCCACTAAATTGGTTTTGAACCATAGCATAATATGTCTTGTAAAAAACCTCTAGATTTTCCTCGTCTACTGAGGTACAAAATCATTTGTGTTTATCTGTGGTTAATTGATTCTATGTATACGCCACAGCAGCTATCGGCATACTTCACGAATGTGGAAATTGCCATATATAAATAATTGGCCTCAGCACTGATACAATACTTCACCATGCCCCAAGAAAAAGAAATAGCACAGGGAAAAATATTCCTGAAACCTGGCACTTTATGGAAAACTATTAAAGAGCAGACTGAAAAAGCTTTGGAATGTGGAGCGCTGCTGTCAATACCGACAGATTTTGAATTTGTCGAGCAGAATGGCATCAAATTTTTAGTCAGAATTTTATCCAATCTTACCCGCAAAGACACAGCCAAGCAGCAGCAAAATCAAAAAACTAATCCCTTTCTACCCTATGAAAAAGATTTATTCGTAGCGGATATTTCGCCGACTCATGTTTGTCTATTGAACAAATTCAACGTTGTTGACTATCACCTGCTGATTATTACCCGCGCCTTTGAAGAACAGGAAAAATTACTCACTCTGTCAGATTTTGCTGCTATGTGGGCGTGTCTGGCTGAGTTTGAGGGTTTGGCGTTCTACAACGGTGGTAAAATTGCTGGAGCCAGTCAGCCACATAAACATCTGCAAATCGTCCCCTTACCATTAACACCGTCAGGGCTGCAAATACCGATGGAACCGCTACTGAAATCAGCACAATTTGCAGATTCCGTGACAACTATACCGGGATTGCCTTTTGTCCATGCTTTAGCGAAATTAGACCCAAATTGGAGTAATTCCCCGTTAACAGCCGCAGCAGCCACACTGGAGCTATATCAGAGCTTATTGAGTGCTGTGGGTTTAGAAGCAGATGAGGACAATAGACAATCTGGGGCTTACAATCTTTTAGCTACACGAGAATGGATGTTGATTGTACCGCGATCGCACGAGGATTTTGATTCTATATCTGTGAACTCCTTGGGATTTGCGGGGGCGTTGCTGGTGCGAAACGAACAACAAATGCAGATAATTAAAGAACAAAAGCCAATGACTATTTTGCAGAATGTGGCTTTACGAGTGGTATAGAACCTCACCCTCAGCCCCTCCAGTGCAAGCGAGGAGGGGAACTGGATTTCTGGTTAAATTCTATTTATGCATCTTTATATTAAATTGGTATAAGGAGGTTACAATGTTCCACCGGATATTTAATTTTGGACAGTAGGCATTGCCCTAATTGCTATTTTATACTTGTTTAATCGGAAGTCTAATATCGATTTTGGTTTCCTGGTTGGCAATGGAAGTACATTTGATAGAACCTCCATGTTGCTCAACGATAATTTGATGGCTAATAGATAAACCTAAACCAGTTCCTTGACCAGCAGGCTTAGTAGTAAAAAAAGGTTTAAAAATAGATTGGCAAATCTCTTCACTCATACCACAACCATTATCAGTGATGGAGATCATGATTTGATTGTCCTGAGAATTAAATGTACGAATCCAAATAGTTGGTGTTTCATCTGTAGTTTGACTAAGAATAGTTGCTTTTTTAAGCAATGCATCAATGGCATTATTAATTATATTTAAAAATACTTGATTTAAGCAGCGAGGATTACAATAAAGCTGAAGAATTTCCCCGTATTCTTTAATAACTAAAATAAGTTTGCTATTACTACAAGAACAGTTAAGCCGATGCTGCAAAATAACCAGTGTACTATCAATACCCTGGTGTATGTCAGCTTTTTTATAGTCAGCTTCATTCAAACGTGAGAAATTTGAGAGCAATTGTACAATTTCCCCAATACGAACTGTGCCAACTTTTATCGAATTTAGCAGCTTTGGCAAGTCGCTCTTGATAAAGTTGAGGTCGCTGTTAGCAAGAGCTTGGACAATTTTGATATCTGGATTTTGATATACAGAAGCATAAATTCCTAGAATGTTTAGTAAGTCATGGGTGTACTCATAAAGATGTTCTAAATTACCATGAATAAAAGTCACTGGATTATTAATTTCGTGGGCAATACCAGCAACCATTGTTCCCAACGCTAACATAGTTTCACGTTGAATTAATTGCATTTGAGTTTGCTGAGTTTCTTGTAATTGAAATAAAGCTGACTCTGCTTTTTCTTTAGCTTTGCGGTATTTTTTCTGTACTAGAAACAGTCGTTGCAGTGTGTGGTAGTAGATAGTAACGCTAAAAAAGACGAATAATGCTCCAAAAAAGAAAACCATGCCAGTGAGCAATGGTATCCATTCAATCAGCTTCGCAATTATTAAATAGATGCATAACGAATAACCGCCCAGAAAAAAAATCATGAGGAAAAACATGATTTGCCAACTCAGTCTTTCTGGTTCTGTCTTGAAGAATTGGAGAATTTTTTGAGTCCTGAGAATGGATAGTCCCAATATCCAAGCCCCAAGAGTAATCAGGATGATAATCAAAGACATAACAATTGAAGAACTTAACATGGGATTGCGCCGAAATAGACGTAAAAAACTGCAAGATGGTTTGTAAATTCCTAATATATTTACGCCCAGTAGACAGTTATATACGCAATCGTTGTTAGCATTAATTAATGCGGCTTCAACAGCGTTAACCACTTAGGGGTAAAAGTCGCGAAGACAATATTGGCAAGTGAGTTTGTAGTTGAAGCGTTGTATCCGCTACAGTTACCAAAACTGTAACAGTAATTAAATATCAAGCTAATCAGGACTATTCTGGGTAAGTGCAACAGGGCAAACATCACCAAATAATTTGAGTGTGAGGATTTAACAATGTCTTACCCGATTCCGTCCAAAATGTGGCAGCGAGTTAGTATTTTAGCACTATTTTTCTTAGTACCAACAGTAGGAATTGCAGTTTTACATCAGTCTGGGACAATTGCCATTCCCGCTAATCAAGGTAGTCCAGCCAACTCGATTCTACCCAATAATCCGGACTACCAAGCACTCCAGGCATTAGTCAAAAATTATAGTTGTGTCGTCACCGTCCAAAACTTTGGCACTTCTCCTGTAACCCGGATAGAGTTTGCTACAGTCTTGAATAATTGTTTAGAAGCAACTAACTCGACAACAGTTCCCGAAACAGACCTAAAAACCCTGCAACGCTTACAGAGCGAATTTGCACCAGAGTTAGCAACCCTAAATAATTCGCTCAATGAATTAGAAGCTCGTAGTAACATCAGTCCTACTCAAACTCCCAGAGAACGTAATCAAGCTCAGTCTACCCGCAAGACTTCAGCCCCTAGTATGCCGTCTGCATATGTCCAAGATCAAGCCGTTAGCCGTCCGAGTAGCCCTAAACTCGAAGTTGGTAGCAGTATGGAGCGAATGGTCGCCCCTGAATCCCCAACAGGTGGTACATTTAACACTGAGAACTATAACCGGATTTCAGATAATCCTTTTCATCGCGTCAGTAATGACCCTCTTTCCACCTTTTCTATAGATGTAGATACAGCATCCTACAGTAATATGCGCCGGTTTATTACTCAAGGGCAATTGCCACCCAAAGATGCTGTGCGGATAGAGGAATTGATTAACTATTTTACTTATAATTATCCTCAACCAAGAGGCGATCGCCCTTTTTCTGTCACCACTGAAGTTACTGCTGCTCCCTGGAATCCTCAACACAAGCTGGTACAGGTAGGTTTGCAAGGTAAACGGTTACAGAATGAAACCTTACCACCCAGTAATTTAGTATTTCTGATTGATGTTTCTGGTTCTATGAATGAACCCAACAAATTACCCTTGGTAAAACAATCTCTGAAATTGCTAGTGAATGAACTGCGTCCTCAAGACCGAGTAAGTTTGGTAGTTTATTCAGGAAATGCTGGATTAGTATTACCTGCTACCTCTGGTAGTGAGAAAGCAGAAATTCTGGCGGCCATTGACCGCTTAGAAGCGGGAGGTTCTACGGCTGGTGGTCAGGGGATTGAATTAGCTTACAATATAGCCAAACAAAGCTTTCTCAAGTCTGGGAATAATAGAGTAATTTTAGCTAGCGATGGAGATTTTAACGTCGGCATTTCTAGTGATGGTGAATTGACGAGATTAATTGAACAAAAGCGAGATCAGGGAATTTTCCTCACAGTTCTGGGATTTGGGACTGGTAACTATAAAGACTCAAAAATGGAGCAACTAGCTAATAAGGGTAACGGCAATTACGCCTACATTGATACCTTATTGGAAGCTAAAAAAGTCCTAGTTAATGACATTCGGGGAACTCTGTTTACCATTGCCAAGGATGTGAAAATTCAGGTAGAGTTTAATCCCGCTAAAGTCCAAGCATACCGCTTGATTGGCTACGAAAACCGCCTGCTGCAAAACCAAGATTTCAATGATGATCAAAAAGATGCAGGGGAAATTGGGGCTGGTCATTCGGTCACAGCACTGTATGAGGTGATTCCCACTGGTGTACAGAGTGATGTGAAGCTATCGGATGTAGACCCATTGAGGTATCAGCGTTCTGGTGTAACTACCCCAGCCGAGAATGAGATGATGTTGGTCAAACTCCGCTATAAATCACCCCAGGACAGCACGAGTCAACTGATTACCCAAACTATCCGAGATAGTGACTCTAAATCTGACCAAATACCTTCCACTAATCTGAGATTTGCGGCTGCGGTGGCGACTTTTGGAATGGTGCTGCGGGACTCTGAATATAAGGGGAATGCAGATTTGGATTTGGTGATGAATTTGGCAACTCAAGCTAGGGGAGAAGACGAAGAGGGCTATCGGAGTGAGTTTATTCGCTTGGTTGAGCAATCTAGGGGGTTGATGACTAGGAATTG
>NZ_CAWQOY010000043.1:0-7352 GCF_963896525.1 Nodularia sp. LEGE 04288 | reverse complement strand
ATGGTATCTGCGTCCATGTTGCTGCTAAAATCACCAGTCATACTTTACGTATTTTTCTGCGTCTTCGTTTTGGTATTGACGTTCTTACTTTTGAACAGCATCCTCTGCCTTAATTCACATAAGGCGTTTCATATAGATGAAAAATATCTTCACTCACAGCTTTGCTTGCTACGATGAGATTTGTATCACTTCTTAAGAGCCGATTGTGACTGTTAAACCAGACTGGTTGCGAGTAAAAGCCCCTCAGTGGGAGCGCGTTGGTAACGTCAAAGAAATTTTGCGGGATTTAGCACTCAATACAGTTTGCGAGGAAGCGTCCTGTCCGAATATTGGTGAGTGCTTTCAAGCCGGCACTGCCACATTTTTGATTATGGGGCCTGCTTGTACCCGTGCTTGTCCTTACTGTGACATTGATTTTGAAAAAAAACCCCAACCTCTAGACCCCACAGAACCAGCACGACTGGCTGAAGCTGTGCGCCGGATGAAACTAAATCATGTGGTGATTACTTCTGTAAACCGAGATGATTTGCCTGATGGTGGTGCTTCTCAGTTTGTACGGTGTATTGCAGCAGTGCGTAGCGTTTCACCGCAAACCACAATTGAGGTGCTAATTCCTGATTTGTGCGGTAATTGGCAGGCTTTAGAAATCATTTTACAAGCTGCGCCAGAGGTACTTAACCACAATACAGAAACCATTGAGCGCTTATATCGTCGGGTGCGTCCCCAAGGAAACTATCAGCGCACTCTGGAATTATTACAACGCTCTCGCCAAATTGCCCCTTGGGTATACACTAAATCAGGGATTATGGTCGGGTTAGGTGAAACTGATGCCGAAATCCGCCAGGTTATGCAAGACTTACGCTCTGTAGATTGCGACATTTTGACCATTGGGCAGTACCTCCAACCCAGTCAAAAACACTTGCAAGTTAATGACTTTATTACTCCAGAACAATTTGCGGCTTGGCAGGTATTCGGTGCAGAAATCGGGTTTTTACAAGTTGTTTCCTCTCCCTTGACCAGAAGCTCATATCATGCGGAGCAAGTGAGGGAATTAATGCAACGCTACCCCCGTCAAGTAGAGACGCGATTCATTGCGTCTGAGATTTAAATAGTTGGGAATGGTGATGATAGCGGTGCAAAAAACTACCATAGCGATTCTGGGTGCAGGTGCTTGGGGTCTAGCTTTAGCAGATTTGGCGACTGCAAACGGCCATCAGGTGCGGATGTGGTCGCGTCGGGGGTCAGCAAATCTGCAAGCAGTTATAGAAGATGCCCAAATCATCTTGTCGGCGATTTCAATGACAGGGGTGAGTGATGTCGTTTCTCAAATACAGTCTTTCCCCCTTTCTCCAAAAACAATTTTTGTGACAGCGACAAAAGGCTTAGACCCCAAAACTACCTGTACGCCTTCGCAAATTTGGCAAACAGCATTTCGGGATCATCCAGTCGTTGTTTTATCTGGGCCAAATCTATCGAAAGAAATTCAACAATCATTACCAGCTGCAACGGTAGCGGCCAGCAATGATATGGCTGCGGCTGAATTTGTGCAGCTGGTATTTTCTTCTCCTTGTTTTCGGGTATATACCAATCCTGATCCTTTAGGGGTGGAACTAGGGGGGACGTTGAAAAATATAATTGCGATCGCAGCTGGTGTCTGTGATGGCTTACATCTGGGAACCAACGCCAAAGCCGCTTTAGTCACCCGTGGACTCACAGAAATGGTTCGCATTGGCCATAGTTGGGGTGCAAAGACGGAAACATTTTATGGTTTATCCGGTCTAGGAGATTTGTTAGCAACTTGCAACAGTCCTTTGAGTCGCAATTACCAAGTTGGTTACCAAATGGCTGGTGGTAAAACACTGACAGAAATTCTGGCAAATCTACCAGGAACGGCTGAAGGTGTCAACACTTGCCAAGTATTAGTGCAACGAGCCAAGCAACAAAGTATTGCTATCCCCATTACTGAGCAAGTAGATCGCTTACTTCAAGGTGAAGTCACACCCCGACAAGCACTTTTAGAACTGATGCTACGAGATATCAAGCCAGAGTACAACTAAACTATTAAACGTGAGTGGGAGAAGTTTTATGGCGCTTTCTGCGTGTATACTAGCTAATCTATGACAACCTAGCACTTGTAGTTATTCCTGAATAATCCCTAGAAAAAAAATAATAAATCGTCAGGATATTACTTCCATTCCATGTAGATATGACTATGCCAATGATCAACATGATATTTATCAACAGATGTTTATACCAGTTACCAATGTGATCATAAATATTTATCAAAGTTGAAATAGTAACTAGGTACTTTATCATCTAAAGCCTAGATATAGATTTGAATAGCTATTGGTTCAATTCAGACGCTCAACCGATACAGTTCGGTATTAGTGTGGGAAGATTTCAGTTTGTTTTTTTTACAGAAAAATTTACTGAAAACCTCAACCGTGTTAGTTCATCTTGAATCACGGGAACAATAGCAACAGTTAATTAGCTGACCGTAATCTATTGTTACCTGGAGCCATTGAGACGATCGTTATGCCAGCAACATCTTTTTACGCAGATGCGGCCTCCAATACCAAAAAGTCCCGCCAGGCTTTGGATGAAGAACTCATCATTGATGATGGTGAGTTATCGGCAGATGATATCCAAGAGTTGGAAGTAGCTGCTGTTGATCCTGCTAACTTTGCTGCGAACACTAACCGTCGTAGTACAGACTTAGTACGTCTATATCTTCAGGAAATTGGGCGAGTTCGGCTTTTAGGGCGCGATGAAGAAGTTTCCGAAGCACAAAAAGTCCAACGTTACTTACGGATGCGGACTGTACTTGCTGATGCGGCAAAGCAAGGCGATGAAGTCATTGCACCATTTCTCAAGTTAGTTCAAGTTCAGGAGCGTCTGACATCTGAACTGGGACATCGCCCTTCTTTGGAAAGGTGGGCTACCACTGCTGGGATAGAGTTGCCGGATCTCAAACCCACTTTAGCAAATGGCAAGCGTCGTTGGGCGGAAATTGCCAAGTTAACTGTGGAAGAACTGGAACAAGTGCAGTCCCAGGGACTTCACGCCAAAGAACACATGATCAAGGCGAATCTGCGCTTGGTTGTTTCGGTGGCGAAAAAGTATCAAAATCGCGGTTTGGAATTATTAGATTTAGTTCAAGAAGGAACTTTAGGCTTAGAACGAGCCGTTGAAAAATTTGACCCGACGAAGGGATATCGCTTTAGTACTTACGCTTATTGGTGGATTCGTCAAGGAATTACGCGAGCGATCGCTACTTCTAGTCGGACAATTCGCTTACCTGTTCATATTACAGAAAAGCTGAATAAAATTAAAAAAGCTCAACGCAAAATTGCTCAAGAAAAAGGTCGCACTCCTACCTTAGAAGATTTAGCAATTGAGTTAGAAATGACACCAGCCGCAGTGCGCGAAGTGTTGCTCAGAGTCCCGCGTTCTGTTTCTCTGGAAACAAAAGTAGGTAAAGATAAAGACACCGAACTAGGTGAATTACTAGAAACCGACTGTGTAACCCCAGAAGAAATGTTAATGCGAGAATCTTTACAAAAAGACTTGCATAGTCTGTTGGCAGATTTAACTAGCCGTGAGCGTGATGTGATTCTCATGCGCTTTGGTTTGTCCGATGGTCATCCTTACTCCTTAGCCGAAATTGGCCGCGCTCTTGATTTGTCCAGAGAACGAGTCCGCCAAATCGAATCCAAAGCTTTACAAAAGCTCCGCCAACCAAAACGGCGCAACCTGATCCGTGATTATTTGGAATCTCTAAGTTAGTCATGAATCGGTTGTTATTGATTCTTGGCGGTTTCAAAACAGGCAGTTAATCTAAGAGGTTCAATTGTATCTCTTAGATATCCAACTTTCGGAATGAGTATTTCCAGTTTCTGAGGTTTGGTTTATGGAACCAAGCCACTTGGGATTGATCGGTTCTGTGAGCTTTCCCTCAGCCTACAGGTAGCGTCAAGCATGAAAAAATTCAAAATTGAAAAATTTTGCGCCGACTCAAACACAAGCTACCTGTAAATGCACACTTCAAGATTCAAGCTCCTGATGCTTGTATGGCTAATAGCTTGTATTTAATGTTGATTCCAGAATTATTCTTAATCATTTGGTAAATATTTGCAATAAGAGATGATTGTTGCAAATTGCCCTCAAAATTTGTTATATTCTCAATTAATAGGCTTTGTTGAGAAAAATTAGTATGACTGTTTACACATCTACTTCACTCAAGGCAGAACTGAATGATCGAGGCTGGCGTTTAACTCCCCAGCGCGAAACAATTCTACACATTTTTCAAGAACTTCCGCAAGGTGAACATCTGAGTGCAGAGGATCTTTATCATCGTTTAGAAAGTGATGGGGAAGGCATCAGTCTTTCCACTATCTATCGGACTTTGAAATTGATGGCACGCATGGGGATTTTGCGGGAATTAGAACTGGGAGAAGGACACAAGCATTACGAAATCAACCAGCCCTACCCCCATCATCACCACCATTTAATTTGTGTAAAATGCAACGCGACTATTGAGTTTAAAAACGACTCGATTTTAAAAATAGGTTCAAAAACTGCTCAAAAGGAAGGGTTTCACCTGCTGGACTGTCAAATGACAATCCACGCAGTATGTCCTAAATGTCAACGGGCGCTCATGCCTTTGTAACCACTGCATGAGGAGAGTCACCCGTTGGGAAATCATCTCTGTCAACATCGAGAGCGGATGCTAAAAGCGTCCGCTTCTGATATCACTGAGACTGATGCCATAAAATTCTTGGGCTTGCTTAATGGCTCTTTTGGTATCATCTGCCATCAAACCGTTGAGACGGCCTTGATAGAAACCTTTGTCTTGTAGTCGCCTTTGAATTTCCAAGATACTAAATTCACTCTGGGGAGCGGTATTAATTAAGCTATATAGTTTAGCTCTTGTGGTGGGGCCGGCGATACCACTAGCGGCTAAGTAATTAGCTGCTTGAAACTGACTTACCGCCTCCGCAGTCTGGGGACCAAAGTATCCATCTGGTATTCCTTTGAGATATCCTGCTTGGATCAAATGTTCTTGAAGAAGTCTGACTGCTTCACCGCGATGTCCTGTAATGAGATTGTCTGGATTAACTCTCTGTCTGGGAGGAGTTTCTGTTCCACCCACACCCACGGTTGGCAATTTGCTGATTGTTGCTGGGCCGACAATGCCATCAACATCTAATTTATAAGCTTGTTGAAATTGTTTGACGGCTATTTCTGTAATCGGTCCAAATATCCCTGTGGCTTGACTGGAATAGAAACCCGCTACCCGTAACTGTTCTTGTAAAACCTTCACTTGTTGGCCTTCATCACCTAACTGTAGCAGGTTGGAATTACGGCTTGTAGTTTGAGTTTTGACAGTATTAACTGTTGCAGCTGAGATGGCAGTGTTGGGTCTTGGAGGTTGTGGATTGCTATTACTGATTGTGGAAAATGGTGTACTGGCAGTACTGAGTTGGGGTAATTGTGGATTATTAGTACTTGGTATGGGCGCTTGATAACTCGGTTGTTGTGTAGGCCAAGTTTCTAATTGTTGTCTTGTGGTGACTCCGACAATGCCATCAACTGCTAAACCATAAGCTTGTTGAAAACGCCGGACAGCATCTTCTGTGGCGAAATCATAGACTTGTGTGATGGGAGCTTGATAAAAGCCTGCTTGTTGCAACTGTTCTTGGAGACTCCTGACAGAAGGGCCTTGATCGCCTCGTTCTAGTGCCAAAACGCTGCTGACAGAACTGAGAATAGACAAGGCTAGAGCTAGGGGTAACATATGCTTCCATGCTCTACTAGAAAGGCGTTTCCAGTCAGGTGCAGATGCTTTGTTTAATAAAGCACTCAGGGATACTAATTCGCTGGATGCGCTGTTCTCATAGGCATCGGCTAAATACAAATACGCAAGGTTGTCCATATCTGTTTCCTACACCAATTATTTTTCTTCGATGGTCGCTTCAGCTTGATGTACTAGATTTCGTAAATTTTCTAATGTCTGTATACTTACATCCTGCCATAAACTACGCTGGTGTGCTTCTAATAATTTTTCAGCAATATCACGCATTGCCCAAGGATTTTTATCTTGGATAAATTCACAGACGACGGGATCTAATAAATACGCCTGTGTTATGCCCTCATACATATGGTCTTCCACACATTGGGCTGTAGCATCGTAGGCAAATAGATAATCGACTGTGGCGGCCATTTCAAATGCACCTTTGTAGCCGTGGCGCATCATGCCTTCGATCCATTTGGGGTTAACTACACGAGAACGATATACCCGTGCAATTTCTGCTTTGAGTTGGCGAACACGTGGTTGATCTGGATTGGAATTGTCACCAAAATAGGTTTGCGGATTTTTTCCTTGAAGTGACCGCACGGCTGCTGTTAATCCACCCTGAAACTGGTAATAATCATCAGAATCGAGGATGTCGTGTTCGCGATTATCTTGGTTATGTAGGACAATTTGCATTTGTGCCAAGCGTTGCTCAAAGGCTTCTGGGGCAGAAATTCCCACTAATTCGCCTTTTGCATCGGGGGAACTTGCACTGGTGTAAGCGTAGCAACTCCAATTAATATAAGCACGAGCTAAATCCTGATCATCTGTCCAATTTTGCGATGCCATTAAGCCTTGAAGTCCGGCACCATAAGCACCTGGTTGAGAACCAAAAACCCGGTATTGCGATCGCAATCCGGCTGCTTCTGGAGTCAAACCTTGTTGTATCCAATAATCGGTATCTTGGTTAACTTGGGCTGCCAAGGGATTATACTCTGAGGTTTCGTTCAGTGCTGCTACTGCTGATACAGCTTGCTCAAATAAATCAATTAAATTGGGGAAAGCGTCTCTAAAAAATCCCGAAATACGTAAGGTGACATCGACACGGGGACGACCCAAAATGCTCAGGGGTAGAATTTCAAAGTCTACGACTCGCCGGGCTGCACCATCCCAAACCGGACGTACACCGAGTAAAGCCAAGGCTTCGGCGATGTCATCTCCACCAGTTCGCATAGTTGCAGTTCCCCACAACGATAACCCCAATGTTTTGGGATACTCACCGTTTTCTTGGGTGTAGCATTCAATCAGGTTTTCCGCGGCTTTTCTGCCGATATCCCAAGCGGTTTCTGTGGGGATGGCGCGAATATCCACTGAATAAAAGTTTCTCCCAGTGGGGAGGACTTCCGGGCGGCCGCGTGTGGGTGCGCCAGAAGGGGCGCTGGGGATGTACTTACCATCAAGTCCGTGGAGTAAGTTGGTAATTTCTGCGTCTGTTTGTTGTAAGGCGGGGAGGAGTTTGCTGTTTATCCAGTTGAGAGTGGGGGGGAGTGGGGAGTGG
>NZ_CAWQOY010000042.1:0-7604 GCF_963896525.1 Nodularia sp. LEGE 04288 | reverse complement strand
GCTACGGTGTACACACAAGTCCTACGTGTCTGCGTTTGAGCTTGTTCTGCCCCCTAAATCCCCCAAGTTTGGGGGACTTGGAAAATTCTTGTTCCCCCAGAATTGGGGGTTAGGGGGCGATTCGATCACTTGTGTGTACACGATAGCGCAAGCGATGAGGGGGCTAAGAGTACCTCATATAATTGAAAATCACTTAGGTGTGGAGTTTGCCAATTGTATCCGCATTCTGAATCAATACTTAGTAATAGGTGAAACCGCTACTTTTGCCTTCGATTTCAAAAGTTTGTGGTTGATTGACTTTTTTCGTTGATTACTTTGTCGTGCTGTAACATACTCGATTGCAAAATTGATGGTAGTTTATTTTTACACAAACTCCTTTATCCCCATCGCGATACAAGCTATGACACTGAATTTATATTTACTGCGACATGGAGAAACTACTTTTAGTCAAAGTGGTAATTTCTGCGGTCAAACTGATGCGGAGTTGACCTCTGAGGGAGTACAGATGGCAGAGAGTTTTGCCAATGTTTATCAAAAATTGAAGTGGGATGGGGTTTATGTTAGCCCAATGAAGCGCGCGATTGCAACTGCCAAGCCATTTTGTGATGCTATCGGTATGGATATGCAGTTGCGTGAAGGACTTAAAGAAGGTAGTTACGGCGAATGGGAAACTAAGAGTAAATCCTTTGCCCAAGAGAATTACGCAGAAAATTATGTAAAATGGGTGACAGAACCAGCTTGGAATGCACCAATAGGTGGAGAAACTGC
This sequence comes from Nodularia sp. LEGE 04288, assembly GCF_963896525.1. Classification (NCBI taxonomy): domain Bacteria; kingdom Bacillati; phylum Cyanobacteriota; class Cyanophyceae; order Nostocales; family Nodulariaceae; genus Nodularia; species Nodularia sp. LEGE 04288. The sequence goes on along the minus strand of NZ_CAWQOY010000042.1, from coordinate 6,836 downwards.
GGTAGATATTGCTAACCGTTCTATGCCTGTAATTGCTGAAATTCAAGAAAAACATCCCGAAGGTAATGTTTTAGTGGTTTCCCATAAAGCCACGATTCGGATTATGCTTTGCAGTTTACTGGGAATTGATTTAGGACGCTATCGCTATCGGGTGAATATTTTGGTCGCGTCGGTAAGTATGGTTAAATTTGACGTTAATGGCCCTTTGTTAGAAATTTTAGGCGATCGCCATCATATACCCGATCATATTCGCTCTCGTCCGGGAACATAATAGTCCCTACTAGTACAGCACGGCGTAAATAGACATACCATTCAAAATCTCTGAAAACATTACCCTGTATTCATTTTGAATTTTGAATTTTGAATTTTGAATTCCGCCTTGCGGTACTAGTAGTTTTGGGCGAATAGAATAGAGCCTCCGATGCCGCAGGCTGTACGCTACTACACAAGCAAAGTCCGCCTCCGCGGACTAACGTAAAATTAAAGTTTTTAACCCAGGTTGCTGGGTTTTATCTGTGTAGCCGCGACTTACAGTCGCCAAGGCGAGTAATTGTTTTTGCTCACGTCGGTACTAGTTCACCAGGACGTAATTTCGACCACTTACCCATTTCCCGCTTAAAGCTGAGACAACCGACAACATCCCATTCCATTTCAATTACATCTTCGCTGGTGCGGATGTTGACGTTAATGGAAGGTTCATTCGGGTCAAAGGTGGGATTTTCGGTTAAATGGGGCTGTTGGTGCTGTGCTTCTACGGCGTGGTAGGTTTCACAACTGTCTACATAGTGGCAGTTTACACAAATACACATAATAGAACTGGCTCCAAGAACCTTTCTTTATTGCTAATGTAACTTAAGCCCAAGTTTTATTCACTAGTTTTTGGGTTGATTTTTATCACAATGCAAGGTTTGATATATCCGACTCTAGTTCCCGAAAATTGGCCTTTTAGCTTGGAATGGTTGCCAAAACCTGCTTATATTGTCGGTGGTGCAGTCCGGGATGCCCTTCTGGGTAGAACTCGTGAATACTTGGATCTGGATTTTATTATACCCTCTGGTGCGGTGGCAGTAGCTGAGGCGATCGCGCGTCATTATCATGCTGGTTTTGTGCTACTTGATGCCCAAAGGCAAATCGCCCGTGTGGTATTTCCCCAAGCTACCGCCGATTTTGCCCAACAGGAAGGCGATAGTTTAGAAACTGATTTGCATAGAAGAGATTTTACAATTAATGCGATCGCTTATAATCCCCATACCCAAGAAATCATCGACCCCTTACAAGGTCGGGCTGACTTAGAACAGGGTATCTTGCGAATGGTATCACCAGCGAACCTCAAAGACGACCCTCTGCGATTAATGCGGGCATATCGTCAAGCCGCCCAACTTGAATTTACCATTGAGCCAAAAACCCAAGCAATCATTCAGACTTTGGCATCACATATTGCAGAAGTCGCAGCCGAACGAGTGCGGGTAGAAATTAATTATTTATTAGCAAATGCACAGGGGACTTTTTGGCTAACCAAGGCCGCAGAAAATGGTTTACTTGCGCCTTTGTTCCAAAATGCGACTCCCCAAAGCTTTGAAAAACTAGCAAAAGTAGACACAGTAGCCGCTATAATTGCCCAAAATTGGCCGCAACTGAGTGGAGAACTGCAACAGTCTGTCCGCGACACCGTAAAAACCACTTGGTTAGGTATTGCTAAACTGGCTTGTCTTGTTCACCCTCAGCCAGAAGTTGCCAAAATAGAACTCCAAGCACTAACTTACAGTCAGGCGGAAGTGAAAGCGGTTACCACTGCTCTGAAACTATTCCCGCAGCTAAAATCAGCTAGTATGTCTGTGCGAGATCAGTATTTTTTCTTCCAAGAAGCGGGAAATGTATTTGCGGCTACAATAATTTTAGCCTTAATAGAGAATAATTTGGTATCGGCGATGCCTGGCGACCAGTCGCTACACGTCTACGCACCATTAATCAGCCGCTACCTGAACCCTGATGATCTGGTTGCTCATCCCACTAAACTCGTCAGTGGTGACGACTTGATACTAGCATTAACTATTGAACCCTCGCCAGTAATCCGCAAATTATTGACAGAAATTGCCGTAGCTCAAGCTGAGGGTAAAATTTCGACTCCCGAACAAGCGATCGCCTGGGCGCGGAATTTACTAGTAGACTAGTAGACTAGTGACACACTTAAATTACTGTCATAAATTTTATTGTGGTGCGGGCATACTTCGACCCTTCGGCAAGCTTAGTATAAGTCTTGTCCGCGCCAGTTTGCTCAAAGACTGTCCCTGTAGATAGCTGGAAAACTCATCCAAGTTCATCAGGGGAATTTTTAGGAGTAATTGACCGAAAAGCAGCATTTTTGTGCATCATTGCCACTTGTTGCTCCTGCTGCTTTTAAAATGTATAACTCTGTGCACTATAGTTGCAATTATCTTCGCGGCATTTGCATTCTGTGATATTTCCAATGGTCTAATAGCCTAAATTCTTGAACTAGTACAGCACGGCGTAAATAAGACAACCATCAGCAATCAATGAAAAGCCTATAGAGTCAGCTTTTTGACTTTTGACTTTTGACTTTTGACTTCCGCCCTGCGGTACTAGCCTCTGTGCTGTAATTCATTTCTCCTTTAACCGCAAGTAATCCTTGGAATTTCCATCAAAATATCAATAATAATCCTCAAGTATAGTCTTTACATAAATAAAATAACCTGTGATAAATTTAGGCTTGAGTGTGGGCTAAAATATGAATGATCAGCGATGACGCTATTTTTTAGATGAATTGTATAGTAACCACTGAAAAAATAAATTTACATTAAATTATATTAAGTAGATACCAGAAAACTTTGTTTTACAGAAATAAATTGTAGATTTCGCCAAAATTACGTTGAAATCATGGAATTTGACATAATGCCAAATCAAGAAAATTCCCAACCGCCAAATATTTTCCACGTATCATTACCACAACGAATTAATGGTTTAGAGCAATTACAGACACTCATCAATCGGTTGCATTCAAAAGAAATAGAATTACTAGAAGAAAGTCAAAAACAAGACTTGGCAATTAATTCTACTCAAGAAGAGGGAATGATTTTTCAGCTAGCTGATACAACTATACAAGCCTGTAATTCGGCTGCGGAGAAAATTTTAGGATATGAGATGCAGCAAATACTGGGAAAACCTTTTTTTGCACCACCCTGGAAAATAATTCATGAAAATGGGTCAGTGGTAACACCAGCAACTCATCCGGCTATAGTTGCTCTCCAAACAAAACAGCCATGTAAAAATATGGTGATGGGCTTTTATAGACCAACGGGCAAATTAGGTTGGTTATTATTAAATTGCCAGCCTTTATTTCAAGCTAATCAAGCTGCTCCCTATGGTGTTGTCACTACATTTATTGATATTACTGAAATTAAAAGCCAACAATTGAGCAGTGATGCTGATATTGAAATTAATAAACAATTATTTATAACTGATAACCAAAATCAAGCTGATAAAGCCTTATCACAGAGTAATTTTTCCCTAAATTTATTATGTGTTACGAATTTAGATGGATATTTTCATCAAATAAACTCTGCTTTTACTCAAACACTGGGTTACTCATTTGAGGAACTGGTTTCTGACTCTTGGATTGATTTGATTCACCCAGATGAGCAAATTGCAACTCAAGCAGAAATAAATAAACTGAAAACAGATAAACTGTGTATTTACTTAGAAAATCGCTATCGTTGTCAAGATGGGTCTTATAAATGGCTGGGTTGGACAGTAACTCAGGAGAGAGAAACACAACTGATATATGCAGTCGCCCGCGATATTAGTGTCTATAAGCCAGAAATCAAACAACAAGTTGTAGAATGCACAGCCCAATTACTACCAGCCAATGCCATCTTAGCTGAACGAGAAATACTTTACCGTACTCTCATGCAGCATATCCCCAATGGTGCTGTTTACTTGTTTGACCACAATTTGCGCTACTTGGTGTGTGAAGGTACTGAGTTAGCAGTGGTGGGACTAGAAGCCAATTCCATGATTGGCAAAACTGTTGAGGAAGTATTTCCTGAAGAAACCTGTCAAGAAATAGAACCTTTGTATCGTGCAGCTTTATCAGGTAAAACGACAGTTAAAGAAATCACTTATCAAAATCAAATTTACGAAACTCATACTGTTCCTGTTCGCAACCAGCAGGGAAAAATTTTTGCAGGTATGATGTTGCAGCAGAATGTGACTAGTTGCAAGCAAAACGAAGCCCTCTTGTCCTTGCAAAAGGATATTTTAGAATTGATTGCCACGGGTGTACCTCTCCAGGAAGTCTTGGTAACTTTAGCCCAGTCTATTGAGGCTAGGTTAAATCAAGTTTTTTGCTCGATTATGTTACTTGATGAATCGCAAACGAAATTACATCTGACTGTCGGTTCTAGCCTACCAGAAAAATATACTCAATCATTAGCAGATGGTGTACCTGTGGGTGCAGACATAGGTAGTTGCGGCACAGCTGCTTATACCAAACAAACGGTAATTGTCTCAGATATTTCTAACGATGCGAAATGGGTAAAATACCGTGATTCCGCACTACCTAACAATCTTAAAGCTTGTTGGTCTGCGCCGATTTTAGATAGTCAAGGCAATGTTTTAGGAACCTTTGCACTGTACTATTCTACACCGCGCATTCCGCAAAAATCAGAACAACAACTGATTGAAAGTGCATCTCACCTCGCCGGTGTAGCCATTGAGCGCGATCGCGTAGAACAGGCGTTGCAACAAAGTGAATATCAATTGCGGCTGATGACCGAAACTATTCCGCAACAGGTATGGACAGCATTACCTAATGGGGAAGTGGATTACTATAACAATAGGTGGCGCGATTTTACAGGTCAGACACTGGAACAAGTGCAAGCTGATGGATTGTCTGATATTGTGCATCCAGAAGATATAGCCAGAGTGGAAAAATTGTGGAATCACTCTGTGCAAACTGGTAGCGAATACGAGGTAGAGGCTCGCTTGCTTTCTAGGAGTGGGGAATATCGTTGGATTTTAGAACAAGCACTGCCTTTATGTGACCAAGAAGGAAATATAGTTAAATGGTACGGTACTAATACTGACATTACAGATCATATCCAAGCTAGAGAAGCTTTCCAAGAAAGCCAATTAAATTTCCGGACTTTGGCTGATACCATGCCGCAAATTGTCTGGACTGCTCGGACTGATGGCTGGTTAGACTACTATAATCAACGCTGGTTTGACTATACCGGTATGACTTGGGAGCAAACTCAAGGTTGGGGGTGGGAAACTGTACTGCACCCCGAAGATGTACGAATGACCGTAGATACTTGGAGTGAATGCGTCGTTACAGGTAAAAATTATGACGTAGAATGTCGCTTCCGTCGTGCTAGTGATGGGCAGTATCGCTGGCATTTAAGTCGAGCTTTTCCTTTACGTAATCACAAAGGAGAGATTATCAAGTGGTTTGGGTCTTCTACCGATATTGATGATCATAAACGGGCAGAAACAGCTCTGTGGAGTGCCTTGCAACAGCAACAAGCAGCGCGTGCAGAAGCGGAAAAAGCCAATCGCATTAAAGATGAGTTTCTCGCAGTCCTTTCCCATGAACTGCGAACGCCGCTTAATCCGATTTTGGGTTGGGCGCAGCTACTGAAAACTGGCAAGTTAGACAAAGCTAAGACGGCTCAAGGTATAGAAACTATTGAACGCAATGCCAAATTACAGGTTGATTTGATTGAAGATTTGCTGGATGTATCCCGTATTCTCCGGGGCAAACTAATTCTAAATGTTTCCAGTGTGAATCTAGCAAAGACTATTTCAGTAGCCTTAGACACTGTTAGTCTAGCTGCTGCTGCGAAAGAAATTACTATTCATACTATGTTGGCGGAGAATATAGGGCTAGTGACAGGTGACCCAGCTCGCTTACAACAAATTGTCTGGAATCTGGTGTCTAATGCTGTCAAGTTTACTTCTCCGGGAGGGAGAGTGGAAGTACGGCTAGAGGAATCTGCTTCTATGGCTCAAATCCAAGTCAGTGATACGGGTAAAGGGATTAGCCCGGAATTTTTGCCCCACATATTTGATTACTTTCGTCAAGAAGATGGTTCAATTACCAGAAAATTTGGAGGACTAGGCTTAGGATTAGCAATTGTCCGGCAGTTAGTAGAGTTACATGGCGGTACTGTTAAGGCTGAGAGTTTAGGTGAAGGACAGGGAGCAATTTTTACTGTGAGTCTCCCGTTGAGTAGACGCGTAGCGACTTATCGTCAGACATCGCCTCAGCCAGAGATCGGATTAGATCATGCACCGCCGGCATCAACGTTAAATTTAAATAGCATGAAAATCTTAGTTGTGGATGATGATGCTGATTCGCGGGATTTTATCGCTTTTGTGCTGAAGATGTATGGCGCAGAAGTGACGAAAGTGGCTTCTGCATTGGAAGCATTGCAAATTATCGTCAAGTCTCAGCCAGATGTGTTAGTCAGCGATATTGGGATGCCTTTGATGGATGGCTATGAGTTGTTACGCAAACTTCGGGTTTTACCGCCAGAAATCGGTGGAGAAGTTCCGGCGATCGCTCTCACAGCATTTGCGGCCGAGTTTGACCAAAAACAGGCGATCGCCGCAGGTTTTCAAATGCACATCCCTAAGCCAGTGGAACCAGATACTTTAGCCGCCGCAGTTGTGCAATTAGTTAAGAATAATGCGTAATTCGTAATTCGTAATTCGTAATTCGTAATTCGTAATTCGTAATTCGTAATTCGTAATTCGTAATTCGTAATTCGTAATTCGTAATTCGTAATTCGTAATTCGTAATTCGTAATTCGTAATTC
>NZ_CAWQOY010000041.1:0-7727 GCF_963896525.1 Nodularia sp. LEGE 04288 | reverse complement strand
GGTGCAGGGGGCAGGGGGGAGTAAGAAATTACTTTAAACTTCGGGTTACTTAACAACCATTCCTCTTCTCCCCTGTCTCTTCCCTCCCCCTTCGTTGGAAACCTGGGAAATTTTCAATTGAAACAGGACTTACGCAAAATTATGGAAAAACGAACCGCGAAGGACACAAAGGACACGAAGTCAAGAGGGTTTCAGAGAGTTCTTGCGTAAGTCCTATGAAAAAAGGATCAGGGACAAATTAATTACGAATTACGAATTACGAATTACGAATTATGTCCCAATCCCTATAGAAACTAAACTGTTGAATGACTTATGCCAAACCCATCTCAAAATTTATCATCCGTACTTGCAAAACCAAAGCAAGACCAAAATAAGCAGGTTGAAAACTCTAGTGCTGTTGTTGATGATCAGACGCAGGTAGAAAACGAAGCCAATGATTGGTTTTACGGCACAGAAGAACTGCTAGACGCTTTACCAAGGGTCTGGACACGTTCCATGCTGTACTTCCTGGTAGCATTTGCGTCGATTATTTTACCTTGGTCGATGCTGACCAAAATTGATGAAACCGGCAGCGCTAGAGGGCGTTTAGAACCCAAAGGAGCGACGCATCAATTAGGTATTCCCGTTCCTGGAACTGTAAAAGCTGTGAATGTTCAAGAAGGCGCAATGGTGAAAGCTGGACAGGTTTTGCTGGAGTTGGATTCTGATGTCCTGGAACAAGATTTGCAACAGAGACAGACACAATTGCAAGGATTAAGCGATCGCCACGCGCAACTCAAGCTGCTAAAAAACCAATTGATGCTGGCGATAAATATCCAAGAGCAACAAAATCAAGCCCAAGAATTGGAAAAAATGTCTCAAGTCAATCAGGCGCAGCAAAACCTGGATGCGAGACAGAGTTCTTTTAACTTACAAAGGTTAGAAAGACAGGCTTTAGTCGATCAGGCTCGACAGAATATTAATTCTACTGAGACTGCGGAGAAGTTAGTTAATAGCCGCTTTAACAGAGATGTCGCCGAAGTTGCACGCTTTCGCGAACTGTACGAGCAGGGTGCAATTCCTCAAGTCCAAGTTGTGGAATTAGAAAAGACAGCAGAGGAAAGCCAACGCTTGCACTTACAAGCACAATCTGAATTCACCCAAGCTCAACTGCGTTTAAAAGAGGAGATGAGCCGCTATCAGGCGACTATGAGTCAAATTGTTGCGGATATCGAGCAAGCAAAACTCCGCCTCCAAGAACAGCAAAGCAGCTATCAAAGCGTTGTCCAAGCAGGTAAATTAGCAGTGCTGAGAAGCCAGGAACAACTAAAAGACATGGAAACGCAAATTAGTAGCTTGAACTCAGAAATAGGACAAACCAAGAGTCAGATAGAGTCCTTGCAGATTCAGCTCAAACAACGTGTAGTGCGATCGCCTATTGATGGCATAGTTTTTGAGTTACCCATTACTAAACCAGGGCCTGTGGTAGAGCCAGGACAAATCATTGCTCAAATTGCGCCTCAAAATAGTCAATTGATTCTGAAAGCGCAGATACCCAGCCAACACAGTGGTTTCTTAGAAGAAGGAATGCCAGTAAAAATCAAGTTTGATGCCTATCCTTACCAAGATTATGGCGTGATGGAAGGGCGTGTGAGTTGGATTGCCCCTAATTCCAGAGTTCAGTCTAACAACCAAGGCAGTATAGACACTTATGATTTAGACATCACCTTAGATCAAGCTTATGTACAAGCTGCTAACCAACGCGTTACTTTAACTCCAGGTCAGACAGCCACCGCAGAGGTAGTTATCCGTCAGCGCCGAGTAATTGATTTCATCTTAGATCCGTTTAAGAAATTGCAACAAGGCGGTCTCGAACTTTAGTCTTGTAGTAGCGTGACACCAATAATTTGGGGCAAAAAATGTAGCTTGGGTTAACCAAAGGAAACCCAAAATCTTTGCCAAAGACGCAAGACATTTGTTATTAACACTAACCCCTATTTTTAGAGTTTAAAACTCATAAGTAGGGGTAGTATCTCATGCTTTTAATTAAAGGAAATTTGGAAAATATTGACAATTTCAAAGAGGCTTAATTAAAATATTAAAACTATCATTAGATAGAGACGTTAAACAATATATCAAGCAAAGATGATGAATAAGATACTGACTTGCTCGCGCAGAGTCACAAACTAATTTTAATTAGTTACTAAATGGAGGAGTTAAAATATGACAAATATTTTAAAAGTTTCGGCTGAAGAGATTATTTACTATATAAAGATGGCTTGCCAAATTCCTAGCATATTAGAAGCGATCGCTACGCAAAAGATTATTGCAGAAGCCGCCGAAAAAGCAGGAATTGAAATCTCCACAGAAGAACTACAAACAGCAGCAGATGGTCTTCGTTTAGCCAACAAACTACTCAAAGCCGAAGATACTTGGGCTTGGTTAGAAAAACATCATCTTTCTCTCGATGACCTCGAAGAAATAGCCAAAATTAACCTCACATCTTCCAAATTAGCCAACCATTTATTTGCCGATCAAATCGAACCATTCTTTTATGCACACCAACCCAAATATTTTGGAGCAGTAACTTATGAAGTCATCTTAGATGATGAAGATTTAGCCTTAGAACTATTTTATGCCCTCCAAGAAGGCGAAATCAGCTTCCAAGAAATCGCTCGTCAATACATCCAAAATCCCGAAACCCGTCGCGCAGGTGGTTATCAGGGAGTCCGCCGCCGTACTGACTTCAGAGCCGAGATTGCAGCCGCAGTTTTCGCCGCTACTCCCCCGCAAATTCTCAAACCAATCATCACACCCAAAGGAGCGCATATAATCGCCGTTGAGGAAATAATCAAACCAGAATTAGATGAAAACTTGCGTTTCCAAATAATGGGAGACTTTTTTACCAATTGGTTACAGCAACAAATAGCCACCGTAGAAATTATCGCAAATCTTCAAGAAAATCCGAAGTCGCCAATAACAAATGACTTGCTAAAACCAGCATAATTGTCAAAAATAACTTGTTGAATCTCCCCTAACAACTTCCAATGCTAAGGAATAAACACAAGTTATCAGTAAACTAAGAAATCCCTCTCCTTACCAAGGAGAGGGACAGGTTTTGCGTAGCAAAAGCAGGGTGAGGTTTTTGCGCCATTCAACCAACGCTATAAATAAGTAGCCATCATGAACTGCGTACACCAGGGGGGATGAAAATCTATTTTCAAGTCAGGTGAAAAAATTTAACGTATATGAAGAAATATAGATTACCCTATGGGTATATTTTACCGTACCTTTAATTGTTAACACACTAAGCGCAGCCGAAGTTTTGACGGTGCGTTAGGCTAAAACCACACCCTACATATACTTACATTTTTTCAATCATCAAATCGGATTCCTATATATCTTGTAGGGTTATAGCCAATGAAATGCAGGATAACATCATCGCTATCTTGTACAAATATAGCCATCCTATTTGATTTATGAATTTATCGAACCACCAAGTCGCCAAGGTCGCCAAGAGAAGAAGTAAAGTGGTTCACAACTGATTTAGGACTGCTATAGCAGGTAATCAACAAGAAGTCCTCATGATAAAACCCGGTTTATTTATATATGCCATCTCAGGAATTTGACATAGGCTAAAAACCGGGTTCATCTACTTCCACTAATGATTTAAAACTGCCAGATCACCAAAGAGATGAAGCAGTTCAAAACTCAAAACTGCAAAGAAGTAAAGATATCTTCAGACTGGGGATTCAGATAAGGACGCTGCAAGTCAATTTCCAGCATAGAGAAATGTTTCAAAATAGATTCTAACCTACCTGCTGGCGTATCATTATCTTGCTGCCAAACATCAAGCAAAGCGTTAGCAATAATTTGACAACGGTTCATCCCAAAACTTTCACGGTCTGTAAATTTGCTATTTGGTTCTTCAGCCAGAGCTAACCCCGGCGCGAGTAATTTGGTAAACAAAGGCACTGTTTCACCAAAATGAGATTTATTTTCTGTATACACCCTTGCTAATACTGGGCGGACAACTTCATAGTTGTGTTTGTCAAAATAAAGCACTGCTGAGTCACAACGTCCATAATCTGAAGGATTATATAGTGCTTTAAAAGTGAAAGAAATTGGCAGAGCATTGAGTTGGGTAGTCAAACCATCCATCACAGCAACCGCACCGTCTGGAGATAAATTAAAGTAGATCCGCACGATTTCTTGATCACCATGAGCAGCTGCATTGCTAACTGCCATATAAAATCCATTTTGCACCACATTCTTGGGCAATTTAATGGGAACTAAACTACCGATAGTCACAGCTTTATCTTCTGGTCGCAAGTGAAGCTCACGCTCAATATGTACAGTTAAACCACCTTTATGCACAGCCAAAGCGCCATCTGTTTCTTCTTTGATTACTAGCCAATCGTCGCTGAAGTAGCCTTCACCTCTGTTGCTTTCATGTAAGCGGTCATAAAAACCGATATCTACACCCAAAAAGCTATTATTTTCTAAATCTTGATTCAATGCTACATTTTTTGACTCTCCATCTGCTCCGAGATTGAGATCCTCTTGCAATGAACCGTTGTAGTAGACACCATAAAGAAAACTACGCAGTTGCAGAGCTAAATATTTGTTTCGCAGGTCTAAGGGCAACTTTTGAAAGCGGGAAACTGCTTGCTCAGTTAATTCTACGCTTTTATAGTTTGGGTGCTTAATACAATGATGAGAAACGATTTCAACTTTATCGATAATGTCTTGTATTGATGTCTGCAAAGGCTCAGGAATAGTTGATAGTTGAGTTTGTAGCGAATCTAATAGTTGCATAAGAGATTGCCTGTAAATAAGAGAGTGTGTTGAACAGTGTGTGGAGACTGGATGAATCGTGTCTTTAAAGGCAAGATTGGCTGAAAATCGTGTTGATTAAGTAGTGATGGGGACTATTTTCAAACCCAAAATTAGACGTAAATTTGGTTTACTTCGTTGAGTTAAGCGCAACCCAACCTACTTTGAGACTTTGTATTTCAGCCAACTTTGCCACCTGATAGGCTTTAGCGTGCGGGGGAATATCTGGTGGGGGTTAAATCTGAAGCATCCATACCGAAAATAGTTGGTATAGATGTTTCTGGACGACACAATAAACTCTTGGCAACTTGGAGCATACTGATACCAGGATTACCAAAGGTTTTTTCGTGCTGGAGTGTGGCTTGAATAGATTGAATTAAACCTAAACCGCAAAACTGCACGACTCGCTGTAAGAAATCAGGACGATGCTCTAAGATTTCGGGAAATTCAGCCAAATAAGCCTTAACCAGTGCAGAAAGTGAAGGACGGAGTGTTTGTAAAGGCGTTGTAGCTAAACGTAAAGACTCTTCAATTTCCATTCCTTTACCGACAACTACGCTATACAGCCACAATTGCAGGTAACTGGCGAGTAATGAGCCTAAATCGATAGCTGGATCTCCCCAAGAACAGCGTTCCCAGTCAATTAATCGAATCATGCTTTGGTCTGAGGATGAGCCATTGAGATTGACATCTTCCCAATTTAAGGAGATGAGAATATTGTTCAGCTTCATGTCGTTATGAGTCAAACAGAAGGGAGTGTAAGAACTACCCAATTCGGCGATCGCCTGACCCAAACTGTCGTAACGTTGATATAGAGCAAAGAATTTCAACCCATCAGCCGGAACATTACCAAAGATTTCCGGTGTAATCCGATCCATTTTCTGATTGAGTTTTGGTGCATCTTGACTCGGTGCATCCTGGGAATTTTCAAAGAATTCCCGATACTCTGGACGTTGAAGACTGACGCGATGAATTAAGGCCAGAATAGTACCGATTTTTGTCGCCACCTGTGTAGGAAAGATGTTTTCCTTTGTGTAGAAATCTGCTACATCCCGGTAGTTACTGAGATAGTTAAAAATAATGATCGAATTTTCGGCATCAAAATGTACCGATTCCGAAAGCAAAGGACGTATATAGCTAAGTTCTGGGTTTTGTTGTAAAAACTCATGAATTCGCCATTCCTGCACAAACTCACCAGCAGTTTTTCCTTCTCGGTTGTGACGCTCTTGCTTAACTAGAAGTTTTTTGTCCTCTGGTAAGCTGAGTAACAAGTTAAAGTTTTTTGCAGGTTTTAGTTCAATATTACTTGATGAACGTTCTTCTTGAGTACATAGTCCCAGAGGAATTAGGTAATCAAAAAGATTTTGATAGCTTAATAAAAATGGCATGGCGTTAGATACTCCTCAGTAATGTGAAAACTTGTTGCTGGTTAATCAAAAAACTGTAAAACCAGAGGATTCCTATCCAAGCATTGATTGCACACAACATTTTTTTAGTCATCATGTCAATTTGGATTTAATCATTAGAAAGGGGCAAACTGATCAGGTGCAAGGTTCAACTCGGACGCAGTAATAAATGACTGTGCTAGCGACACAATACTGTAGATAGCAAATGCTGATAACATCAAATCCATCAGCCTATAAGTAAAGATCAGCATTTGATGGAATGCATAGCCAATTGCATATTCATTACCCCCATATACAGATATCGAATACATATCTGTGATTTCGATTAAAAAGCTTTCTGAGTCAGGCGGGTGCAGTTCAGAAATTATAATTCCTGCCATTTACTTGATTCTCACACAAATTATTGAGTAATGAGTTAATAAAAGCTGTGTTCAGTAAGCATCAGCTTCATCATTAGTCAACTAATCTGCTATTCTGGCGGAACTGAAACTGTTATTTATTCCCAAATTTTCATCAACACTAAATTAAATTCATCTAATTGAGGTGATTGAGAAATTGTGAAAAATTGCCCCATGTTTATCAATCAGTAGCGCTTAATTGAGATATGTGATTCTAGCTTTAATTAAGTTTCAATTTACTTGTCGAATTACAGCATATATTTTTCAATTTGACTGGCTATCAGAGGTTATAGGTATTCAAAAACTTGATAAAGATAATAGTTGTCAATCCTAGAATATTTGTGAATTACAGCATATTTAATCTGAGTGAGGTACACAAAGGCGGGCAGGATGACCACCCCACAAGACTTATAATATTAAGATGTGTACTTCATTTACTTGCTCAGTGCTGTATTATGTTGCACTCGATTCTGGATTTTTAGCTTTCATTTCCGAAAAAATTGCTGACTTTTTACCTTTAATCCCAAGATAGCCATCAAGATTAATAGTTAACTACAAAGCTAGAACTTAGAATACGGTTTACTATATGACTTGGCTACATAAGTAGCATTACCAATGCCATATGTACCGACAAATGCTCCAGCAAATGCAGTAAATGAAATTATGCCACCGACAACGTTGTATTGACTCTTAGAGTTAGAATCGATATCGCTCAGTTCATTGAGAAAGCTTTCGGAATCGTGGAACAGTTCAGAACCAGTAGCGTATAGTTGAGAAAGAGTGATATTCGCCATGATGTACTCCTAAAAGACTTGTGAAAACTTGTTTGTTGCAGTCAAAATCAAATTTGTGTCTAGCTGGCTCTGAGGAATTATTGGTAATCACAGAGATGAGTTTTTACTTTTAATCCCTCAAGAGCCATCAATTTTAGTAGTTACCTGAAGTGATTAGAATTGACTGAATGACTTAGCTAATACAGTCACATGGTCAATGGCATATACAAGTACAAATGCTTCAGCCAACTTAGTTAATGTCAAAGGATTGCTAGCAGCGTAACCAATATCTGCTGCGCCACCAGAGATGGAATCTACATCGCTGAATTCATTCA
>NZ_CAWQOY010000040.1:0-7767 GCF_963896525.1 Nodularia sp. LEGE 04288 | reverse complement strand
AGTTTCAATTGACTTATTTAGAGCGTAATTCCACCACCAACGAGCGCAACCAAATGCTTGAGCTAGTTGTATTTCTTGTTCTTTTGATGGATACAAACGGACAAGAACCGCTTTGTGTAACACTTAATATCACCTCCTTGGTAGCAATACTTTACCACAAATGGATATGGCGGTAAAATAGCCCAATAAAATAAAATAAAATAATTGGTGATTCCGCACTACGTGCCGCTACGCGAACATACATCCAGTATTTGTTTTTGCCTAGCAAAAAAGCAATACTGGATGCAATCGTTATCACCCACCTTATATCCCACCACTGATTCGTCCTTCCCAAATTCAGTGGGGGACTTACGGCGTAACAGTTAAAAACTGAGTACAACTAAAAAAGGCTTTTTCCCACTCCCTACTCTCCACTCCCCACTCCCCATAATAGTTCTGCTATTTTGACTGGATTTAGCTGTTCAACATTACTTAAAACTATTGCTGCACCTGCGGCTAGTAGTGTTTCGCTATAAGCATCACTATGGGCTGCTGTTTCCTGGACGTGAGGTGGTAAAATCCCCACACCAATCCAAGTCCGGTGAGGATGCATCTCTCGCGCCTTTCTGACGGTATACATATCAGCTACGGTATCGCCCACATAGATGATTGCTGACATATTATTTATTTCTGTCTCTAATAAGCGAATAGTGGCAAATAGTCCTGTGGGGTCTGGTTTACCTGGCGCATCTTCCATCGCAATTAACACTGGCGACTGTAAACCCAGACGTTTGTGCAGAACATAGGTAGCAGAAGCACGGGTAGCACCACTGAAAAATCCCCAGTCAATTCCAGATTCTGTGAGTTTTTCTAAATAGTTGGGTTGTAATAATAAAGGTTCATCACAGATATACCCATTCCAATTTTCTGGGTCTGTGCCTCGATAACGAGATTGAAAAAAGGCGACAATAGTTTTGTAATCCAGTTGCAATTGCTGGCGAGTTTGTCCCAGAGATTCAAAGTAGCGGTAAATAAATTCTTGGGAAGCTTCCCAATCATTATTCCAGAGTCCTTCTGATTTTAGCTGGTCAATATCTCCTGGCGTGGGACGATAGGCTGTGTTGGTAAAATGCTCTACAGTGTCCGCCAGCGCTCGGCGGTAGGAATTGCCGACATCGCGCACAACACCGTCAATATCGAAAACAACAATAGTTGTTGCGGAAGATTTTTCAGTCATGGAATTGGTAGATGAAAGCAGCTATTAAATTTTAATCGGTCATGGTCAAGCAATTTGCAAAGACTATTTTGGTCATCTGGTCAGGTATTGCGTTAAAATAAGCGATTGCAAAGCACGTACAGTGGGCATCATTTCCAACTGTGCGGTCAATAACTTAGTAATAATCCCCAGATATTCCCCGGAGGTGTGATTGACCCAATTTATTCTGAAAATCCTTTGGTTAGACGAAAACGTTGCTCTAGCAGTTGATCAAGTTGTAGGCAAAGGCACAAGTCCTTTAACTAAGTATTTTTTCTGGCCTCGAAATGATGCCTGGGAAGAGTTAAAAAAGGAATTAGAGTCCAAGCACTGGATTACTGACCTAGATCGTGTCGAATTGCTGAATAAAGCCACAGAAGTCATTAACTACTGGCAAGAGGAAGGCAGAAGACGACCAATGGCAGAAGCTCAATTGAAGTTCCCCGAAGTTGCCTTCACAGGTAGCGCCTGAAGAGTGCAACATCGTGAGTGCTGAGTAGTATAATATGTTGAAATTAGCAGCGCCCCAGGCGCTGTTTTTACTCAGCGTTCACCGAATGCGGATTTAATAAAATACACCCACCTCACCCTCTACCCCTCTCCTTGCTAAGGAGAAGGTTTACACACAAGTCGGGAAATTGTCTTTTGTGTCATAACACCCCTACCCTAGCCCCTCCCCGCAAGCGAGGCTACGGTGTACACACAAGTCCTGCCTGTCTGCGTTTGAGCCTGTTTAGCCCCCTAAATCCCCCAAGTTTGGGGGACTTTGAAAATTCTTGTTCCCCCAGAATTGGGGGTTAGGGGGCGATTCGATCACTTGTGTGTACACGGTAGGCAAGCGAGGAGGGGAACTGGATTTCCGCTTAAACCCTGTTTTTAGGACGGGAAAGCCTTTCTGGATTAGGATGTGTGTACACCGTAGCCTTGCTTAGGAGAAGGGAGACTTTCACCCAAGTCAATCAATTTTGAATTTGAGATTTGGCATCTATATAGACAAGCTAAATATGTTATTTTTATCTCGTCAAGCTCTGATTACACCTTTGGTAGGTTGTTTGTGTCTGTTGGGAGTTGGCTTGATTCAGTTTCCTCAACTACAAACTTTGTTAAGAAGCAAACAAGATATCTCCTTAGATGTTCTAGAAAGAGAAATTAATACGGAAACGACTCGGCTCAATTTTCTCAAAAAAATGCCCAGTTTTGGTTATGGTAATTTGATCTCAAATTGGGTTTATCTGGATTATTTGCAATACTTTGGTGATGATGAATCTCGTGAAAAAACAGGTTATCGCCTGACTCCAGAATATTTGGAAATTGTTTTAGAACGCGACCCACGATTTTTAGCAGCTTATTTGAGTCTTTCTACTGGTGCTTCTATTTACGCTGGAATGCCAGAACGCTCTGTAGAAATCATGGATCAGGGTTTAGAGTCGTTGTCTCCCTGGGTTCCGCAAAGGTCCTATTATGTGTGGCGTTATAAAGGAATTGATGAGTTATTATTTTTAGGAGATACGAAATCTTCTGAGCAATCTTTTGCAACTGCGGCAAAATGGGCTAGTAATTTTTCAGATCAAGAAAGTCAAACAATCGCTGGCATATCTCAGCAAACTTCTCTATTCCTAAGTAAAAACCCTAATAGTAAAAACGCGCAAATATCTGCGTGGGTAATGGTACTAAATAATCAATTTGATGAAAAGGTTACTGAAAGAGCTATTCGTGAAATTGAGGCTTTGGGCGGAAAGGTAACTAGTACTCCAGAAGGTAATATGATTTCATTCCCTCCTTCAGATGAATGAACCCCACCCCCAGCCCCTCCAGTGCAAGGGAGGAGGGGAGAGCAAGAGTTTTATATAGCAGGTTAGTCTTATTTATTGGTATAACGGCACACTGATACAATCTCAAACCCTGGAATTAGATATTAACGATCCGGGGTTACTTTATGGGGCGACGGTGTTTACAACAGTGCGGATTTATGGAAGTTGCCTCGATAGTAGTTTAACTAACTGGGTGGCACACTGCGATCGCCTACTTTTCTCTTTACAATCTTTTGGTTGGCGAGAACCAAACTGGAATCTGGTGCGTCAAGGTGCAGAAATTCTGGCGGAACATTTCCCAATTCTGAGAATTACTCTGTTTGCTGATGGTCGCGAGTGGATAACTGGGAGGTTATTACCACCGGATTTAATCGCCAAACAAAAACACGGTATTACCACAACTCTGGCAATGTCGAACTTTTATCGTAGTCTTCCTTCTCATAAAACTGGCAACTATCTGAGTGCTTGGTTGGCGAAGACTCACGCCCAACAGTTAAATTCTCAGGAGGCTATTTTCATCGATGCTACAGGCAATTGGCTAGAAACTACCACAGGTAACCTTTGGGGGTGGCAGAATGGTAGTTGGTGGACACCACCATTAACAGGGGAGATTTTACCGGGAATTATGCGATCGCAATTGATGAAATGCCTGCCAGTGGTGCGTGAGTTACCTTGGAATGCCGAGTTAGTTCGGGGATTTGAAGCGATCGCCTACACTAATAGTGTGGTGGAAATTATCCCCATTCATACCGTTCATCAGCCCACAGGGTCGCTACAATATAATCCCTACCATCCTAGTTTGCAACAAATCAGGGGACTTTTTTAACATGACAGCCGCACCGTTATGTTATACCTTAAGATAAGTTAACATAATTCTTAATAATGCCCTCTCATATCAGAGAAGCTACGCTAACTCACAAAAAATACAGGAGGATATACCTCAGTGAATAAAAGATGGAGAAATGCGGGGCTGTATGCGCTGCTTTTTATAGTTGTCATTGCTCTAGGAACAGCATTCTTTGACAAACAACCTCAAACTAGAGAAGTATGGCGATACAGTCAATTTATTCAAGAAGTTGACAAAGGCAGTGTAGATAAAGTCAGTCTGAGTGCAGACCGCTCTACAGCACTTGTTACCTCCAGAGATGGTGACAAAAAAGTAGTGACTTTAGTCAATGACCCAGATTTAATCAATAATTTGAGTGAAAAGGGCGTTGATATTTCTGTTTTGCCGCAAACTGATGAAGGATTTTGGTTTAAGGCACTGAGCAGTTTATTTTTCCCTGTATTGCTTCTGGTGGGTTTATTCTTCTTGCTACGTCGCGCTCAAAGTGGGCCTGGTAACCAAGCAATGAACTTTGGTAAATCCAAAGCCAGAGTGCAAATGGAGCCACAAACACAAGTAACCTTTGGCGATGTCGCTGGTATTGACCAAGCCAAGTTGGAATTAAACGAAGTAGTAGACTTTCTGAAAAACGCCGACCGCTTTACCGCAGTTGGAGCAAAAATTCCTAAAGGTGTATTATTAGTTGGCCCTCCTGGTACAGGTAAAACCCTTCTGGCTCGTGCTGTAGCCGGAGAAGCTGGTGTACCCTTCTTTTCCATCTCTGGTTCGGAATTTGTAGAAATGTTCGTCGGTGTGGGTGCTTCCCGCGTCCGCGATTTGTTTGAACAAGCGAAGACCAACGCTCCTTGTATCGTATTTATCGATGAAATTGACGCTGTAGGTCGTCAACGGGGTGCAGGTTTAGGCGGTGGTAACGATGAACGGGAACAAACCCTCAACCAGTTACTCACCGAAATGGATGGTTTTGAAGGTAATACTGGCATTATCATTATTGCCGCTACCAACCGTCCTGATGTCTTAGATGCAGCTTTGTTGCGTCCAGGTCGTTTTGACCGTCAGGTAGTTGTAGACCGTCCCGACTATGCTGGACGTAGCGAAATCCTCAAAGTTCACGCCCGTGGTAAGACCTTAGCCAAGGATGTAGACTTAGATAAAATCGCTCGTCGGACTCCTGGGTTTACCGGTGCAGATTTATCCAACTTGCTCAACGAAGCGGCAATTTTGGCAGCAAGACGCAATTTAACTGAAATTGCCATGGATGAAATCAATGATGCCATTGATCGCGTCTTAGCTGGCCCAGAGAAGAAAGACCGGGTAATGAGCGAAAAGCGCAAAACCTTAGTGGCATATCACGAAGCTGGTCACGCCTTAGTTGGTGCTTTGATGCCCGACTATGACCCAGTACAAAAAATCAGCATTATTCCTCGCGGTCGTGCTGGTGGTTTAACTTGGTTTACTCCCAGTGAAGACCGGATGGATACAGGTTTGTATAGCCGTTCTTATCTGGAAAATCAAATGGCTGTAGCTTTAGGCGGTCGTTTAGCTGAAGAATTAATCTTTGGTGATGAAGAAGTAACTACAGGTGCTTCCAACGACTTGCAACAAGTAGCCCGTGTGGCGCGTCAGATGATTACTCGTTTTGGAATGAGCGATCGCTTGGGGCCAGTCGCCTTGGGTCGTCAGCAAGGTAATATGTTCTTAGGTAGAGATATCATGTCAGAGCGTGATTTCTCCGAAGAAACTGCTGCTGCGATTGATGAAGAAGTGCGTAAACTGGTGGATGTAGCTTATACACGCGCTAAAGAAGTATTAGTTAACAACCGCCACATTCTTGATCTAATCGCGAAAATGCTGGTGGAGAAAGAAACAGTAGATTCCGACGAACTGCAAGAAATTTTGACCAATAATGATGTCAAAACTGCTGCTTTTGCTTAATTAACTTTGGTTGCAGTTTAACTAGATTTGGGGTAGTTCTGGGTTTTCCAGAACTACCCTATTTTTTTGTACAAAATTCGTGAGGAATCAACAAATCCCAAAGATAAGGTTGATAATGGGGTTGAATTTCCCGAACTTCTTGCAATATCAGTAATACTAATTTAGCTTTGACACCAAACCGTTTCACAAATTCTGCCAAACACTGCTCAATATGCCATAATTAATTAAAAGATTGGTGATTGTTGGGTTTCATTCTCTCCACCAAACTCACAATATCAACTATACCACTAAGAGGTAGGATAATGGATTCAGGAAAAGACGATCAAGAACAAAGTATGATGGAGATAATAAAATCTGGTGAATTAAACAGTATCTATTTCAACGAGTTTGCTATTGGAGTATCTAAAAATGATATTTTAATCTTATTAAGACGCAATGGAAAAGCAGAAGTTGTACTCAATGCTTCTCATATTACAGCAAAATCATTTCTAAGCTCTCTAGATGAAGCTCTGAGAGGATTTGAAGATAAGACAAATCAAAAGATACCAACTTCAGATGAAATTGAAAAATTAATGGAAGAGTAAGATGGAACTAACCCCCATTAATCAAAAATATCAAGAGTACAGCAGTCCATATTGTTTTATACAAGAACCAAAGGAAAATAAATATCCTCTGGGATTTCATACATTCAATGAAAACAAAATTTTACTGAAAACCAAAAACTTAACAAATAGAATTAAAGAACATAAACCAGACAATCTAGAAAAACAAAAAACTCAATCAATTAAAATAGATGAAATAGATAAATTATCAACCTTTGAAGATATCCTGAAATATGGTATTGATGTTATCAAATTGAAGGATGATTATATTTTTAAACGAATTAGTGAATTAAAAGAATTATGTGATTTAGAAGCAGACTATGATGTTGCTTTAGAATCTCTAAAGTCAATGTTTTTATTTATTGGAACAATTAGAAATATTTCTAAGCCTAGTAGTATCACAGTAAGTGAAACTGGTCTTTTTTATGTAAAATGGCAAATAGATAGGAATAATTCGATAACTCTAAGATTCCAAAAAGATTACTTTTTAGACTATGTTATCTTTAAGCCAAGTTCGCATACAAGTAAACGAATTATTTTGAATGGTTCGATGAATGCTATGGATCTAATTGATTATCTTAATGATTTAAATATAAAAATACATCAACAAATATAAACAAAAAATCTAAAAATGACAGAGGTCGAAACTGGCAATGTTACGCGCTATTGTAAACCTTCATCCTTAGAAAACGGAATAGTACAGAGTTCTGCTTTTGAAAAACGAAGTACGGAAAAATATTTGTCTGTCTATTTACTTGAATTTTTTCAAAAAGAAACGGAAATAAAAAATGTTATAGAAGTCATAACATATATGAGGACAAAAACAGGTTTCATTTGTAAAGCTAATGGTTCATTTGCTGTTATTAATATACAACAATCCAAAGAATATATTTTTGAAGAAATATCATTAAAAATATCTTATAAGGAACAAAATTTGCCTCATTGTGGTATTTTCCATGATGCTGATGACCTTTTAATTGCCGAGTTACTTACTGAGTGTGTTCAGAATAATTACATCATTAAAGATATCACCGACTCAACAAATGAGTAGTTAGAATATTTATACATTCAAAATTGCCCGAATCCGTTTTACCTTATTAAATTTTCTCCCCTCCTCGCTTGCGGCTATCCATTACCCACAAAATTCTTAACAATCTTGAAACCTTTGTTTTGTAAGGTTCATAAGGATTGGAATTTATGACTGGCTTGACAAATCAGCCTTGGCTATTCTCGCTAAAAACCTGCTTTTATTGAGAATGGACAACGTAGGTTTAAGGCTTCGCGATTTGGAGAGCGATCGCTCTCGCAAATGTTAAGAAAGATCCGGGTAATGCATAG
>NZ_CAWQOY010000039.1:0-7907 GCF_963896525.1 Nodularia sp. LEGE 04288 | reverse complement strand
CCCCTAACCCCTCCCCGCAAGCGAGGCTACCGTGTACACACAAGTGATCGAATCGCCCCCTAACCCCCAATTCTGGGGGAACAAGAATTTTCAAAGTCCCCCAAGTTTGGGGGATTTAGGGGGCAAAATAGGCTCAAACGCAGACAGATAGGACTTGTGTGTACACCGTAGGCAAGCGAGGAGGGGAACTGGATTTCCGGTTAAATTCTGTTTTTATGACTGGAAACTCGCTCTAGGCCAATTTGTGTGTACACATTAGCCTGGTAGGAGCGGGGGTTGGGGGGTTAGGTTTGAGGCTACAAATTTTTGACAATGGCACCAAAATCAGCCAACACACGGGCATGATTCCGCAGTAATCCTAGTAAGTGTAGCCGGTTGCGTTTAATATCTGGATTGGAGTCCATGACTAAAACGCTGTCTTCGCCATCAAAGAAACTAGCGACGGTGGGGGCGATTTTGGCTAGTGCGGCTATCAATAGTTGATAGTTGCGCGTTTCTTTAGCGGCTTGAGTTTGTGGTACTAATTCTAATAGAGCGTTGTAGAATGCTTGCTCAGAGGATTTTTGGAATAGTTCTGGCTGAATGAGATTTGTCGGTTCTAGCTGCTGAAAGTCTAAGTCACCTTGGGCGGCTAGTCTGGTGGAACGGTTGACGGTTTCGTAGATTTTATCTAGTGTACCATCTTGGCGGATTTGTTGCAGATATAAGGCGCGATCGCGCACATCTAGCAAATCCTGTAACGCGCGTTCTGTATATTCTGGGTCATTCTCTCCCAAGACTGCGTTTACTAGGTCATAGTCGATTTGCTTTTCATCTTGTAGTAAGGTGCGAATACGTTGTAAGAAAAACTCTTGCAAAGCTGCAATTAATTTATCTTGTTCCTTATTGTATTTCGCAGCGAAATCTGTGGCTATTTGCGTTAATAATTTATCTAAATTAATCGGCAAATTCGCAAACCAAGTAATATTAACCACCGCATTTGCAGCCCGACGCAAAGCAAAAGGATCTGAGGAACCTGTGGGAATTAAACCTAAGCCAAAGATACTAACTAAAGTATCTAATCTATCAGCTAAACCGACAATTTGACCAATGAGAGTTTCCGGTAAACTATCACCTGCACCTGTGGGTAAATAATGTTGGACAATGGCGCTGGCGACTTCGGCATCTTCCCCACTAGCTAAGGCATATTTTTCGCCCATAATGCCTTGCAATTCGGGAAATTCATAGACCATTTGAGAAACCAAATCAGCTTTACATAATAAAGCCGCTCTTTGGATTTTTTGGCTTTGATTTGACTCTAATTTTAATTGGCTGCTAATGTAATCAGCAATAGTAACTATTCTATCTACCTTGGCACGAACTGAACCCAATTCTTCTTGGAAAGTAACTTTTTCTAACTGAGGTAAATAGCTTTCTAAAGGTTTTGCCGAATCTGCTTTGTAGAAAAATCTGCCATCAGCTAATCTGGCACGAATTACTCTTTCATTGCCAACAGCGATTATATCTGCTTTCGTGGGGTTGCCATTAGAAACTGTGATAAAGTTAGGCAATAATTCTTTGCTGCCAGCCGATGGAAATACCGGAAAATAACGCTGGTGTGTCACCATCACTTCTGTAATTACCTCAGTGGGTAACTGCAAAAATTCTGGTTCAAATTTACCGACGACGGCGGAAGGATATTCTACCAAATTGGTAACTTCTGCTAATAAATCGGGGTAAAATACTGTAACTCCGCCGGCTTTCTCGGCTGCTGCTTGAACTTCCCTTTGGATAATATTAGCCCGTGCTTCCGGGTCAACGATCACAAAAGCATCACTTAGGGTCTTGACGTAATCTGTCGCTTGAGAAATGGTTACATTTGCGGGATGTAAGACACGATGACCGGAGGAAATGCGATCGCTTGTAATTGTCTTTGATCCATTCACCAATTCAATGGGCAAAATTGTATCATCTAACAAAGCCACTAGCCAGCGAATAGGGCGAGAAAACTTCATCTCTCCGTCACCCCAGCGCATTAACCGCTTCCCTTCCAAACCAGAAATCCACTGCGTCACCAGTTCTGTGAGAATTTCCGCCACAGGACGACCGGGAATGCTTTTCTTGACAAAGACAAAATCCCCCTTCTCCGTGGGGCGAATTTCAAAATCTGCGATATCCACACCTTGCTTTTTCGCAAAGCCTGTAGCGGCTGGTGTGGGCTGACCATCCTTAAACGCAGCTTGGGCGGGAGGTCCCTTAATTTCCTCTTCCCTGTCTGGTTGCTGGGACGGAAGACCTGAAATCAGCACCGCCAACCGCCGGGGAGTACCGTAAACCTCCACAGAAGCGCTGCTGAGACTATTGGCTGCTAAACTTTGAGGAATGCGCGATCGCCATTGTAATATGGCATCACCGAGAAAACTGGCAGGTAATTCTTCTGTACCAACTTCTAATAAAAATGCAGGCATAGGACAATCTTTTAACTTGGCGTAGCTCAACTTTATCAGTCAATTCCCTCAGTTTACCTGGGAGCATCCCAAATTTAGCAAACAAAACCTCCGCGCCCCTTTGCGTTTACCTTCTCTGCGAGACGCTACGCGAATGCGCCCCTTTGCGTTTAAACATAATTATTTCCTACCAAGACACAAAGAGTTATCCCGCCTCCACATATTCACGATTAGTAAGGCTGATATGATACTGATAACCGCGTGTAATCTGCCATATTGCCCAAAATTATGCTCACCGCACCCAAAAACACCAACAAGCTATCCCTCTTTTTCCTTTTCTGTTTTACCCTACTCCTAACTCTCTTCCTCTCCCTGCCTTGGGTAAGTGCTACAGAAAAACCCAAACCTCAACCCAAAGATTGGCAGATTAACGGTATCGTAGCAGCCCTAACAGACCTAATACCAGAAGTCAGGGCTAAAGCAGCAGAACACTTACAGGAATATCAGCTAGATAACCCTAAATCCCAGATAAAAAATTATGATGAGCTTGTAAAACAACTTGCCGAACAGTTGCAAGATAAAGATTCAGCAATTTCCCGTAATGCAGCAGCAGAGGCACTAGGGCAGATGCAAGCCAAGGAACAAGCTCCACAACTTGCCCTCCTGCTCAAAGATGATGACTGGAATGTCCGTAGAGCAGCAGCATCCGCACTAGGGCAGATGCAAGCCAAGGAACAAGCTCCACAACTTGCCCTCCTGCTCAAAGATTCTGACTCTGATGTCCGTAGTGCAGCAGCATCCGCACTAGGGCAGATGCAAGCCAAGGAAGTAGTTCCACAAGTTGCCCTCCTGCTCAAAGATTCTGACTCTGATGTCCGTAGTGCAGCAGCATCCGCACTAGGGCAGATGCAAGCCAAGGAACAAGCTCCACAACTTGCCCTCCTGCTCAAAGATTCTGACTCTGATGTCCGTAATGCAGCAGCATACGCACTAGGGCAGATGCAAGCCAAGGAACAAGCTCCACAACTTGCCCTCCTGCTCCAAGATTCTGATATTAATGTCCGTAATGCAGCAGCATACGCACTAGGGCAGATGCAAGCCAAGGAACAAGCTCCACAACTTGCCCTCCTGCTCCAAGATTCTGATATTAATGTCCGTTATGCAGCAGCATCCGCACTAGGGCAGATGCAAGCCAAGGAAGTAGTTCCACAAGTTGCCCTCCTGCTCAAAGATTCTGACACGAATGTCCGTAGTGCAGCAGCATACGCACT
Source organism: Nodularia sp. LEGE 04288 (assembly GCF_963896525.1). Lineage (NCBI taxonomy): Bacteria > Bacillati > Cyanobacteriota > Cyanophyceae > Nostocales > Nodulariaceae > Nodularia > Nodularia sp. LEGE 04288. Next base: position 4,210 of record NZ_CAWQOY010000039.1, on the reverse strand, counting down.
AGGGCAGATGCAAGCCAAGGAAGTAGTTCCACAAGTTGCCCTCCTGCTCCAAAATTCTGACTCTGATGTCCGTAGTGCAGCAGCATACGCACTAGGGCAGATGCAAGCCAAGGAACAAGCTCCACAAGTTGCCCTCCTGCTCAAAGATTCTGACACGAATGTCCGTAGTGCAGCAGCATACGCACTAGGGCAGATGCAAGCCAAGGAACAAGCTCCACAACTTGCCCTCCTGCTCAAAGATTCTGACACGAATGTCCGTAGTGCAGCAGCATACGCACTAGGGCAGATGCAAGCCAAGGAACAAGCTCCACAACTTGCCCTCCTGCTCAAAGATTCTGACTCTGATGTCCGTAATGCAGCAGCACAGGCACTCATAAAAATAGGGCAGCGAGATTTGCCTGTTATTGTGCCAGTTCTAGATTCAGTTCACCTTTATCCCTCTGAGATTGGTCAAATTAGGTTTTTAGCTCATTTTTTGGGAGGTGGTGAAGTACAAGTAGAAACCCTCATGCAATGGGTTGGTAAGCCTAAAATGCCACCAAAGGAACTAGAATATAACGAGGGAGTGGAAGCAATGACAGTTTTCCAGACAGCTTGGAAACATCGTGATTCTCTACCAGAATTGCAAAGAGAGCTGGAACGACAAATTTCCGAAGTTGCTGCCAACAAAACAATTATCTGGAAAGCTCAGAATATTAAATTATTGCAAAATCATTACAGCAATCTCAAAAAAGTTAACTCCACTCACGCTAATACACTACAGTCAGTAATTAATAATGTGGAATATCGGCAATGGTTTTTCAACACCAGAATCACCATCATCACTCACGCAGCCTTTTGGTTAGCCCTCATCTTTGCCTACCCCAAATTTCCCCAAGTCCAAGCCATATTCTTCTGGAACCCGTGGGTACGCCGCATTGGTGGTATTGGCTATGTGGGCTTTCTCCTCACCTGGTTTCCACCCTTCCGCCGCAAATTATTTGAACCCTTCAAACCTTCCCTATTAGCCGATGCCCGCTTAGATAATTTTAATACCCAATCATATTTCCCACAGTCCAGAGTCCAAATTCCCGGTTCAGGAAAAATCCTCCCCATTACCGAGGTTTTACCCAGTATTCAAGGACAAATCATTTTAGAAGGTGAATCTGGTTTAGGTAAGTCGATGTTTATCCGCCATTTGCTGCAAAACTCCCAGCGCATTGTGGTTTACCTACCCGCCCAGAAATGTGCGAAAGGCGTAATTGAAGCAATTCAAGACAAACTACACGGTCAAGCCCAAGATGCGGATTTCTTAAAAAACCTGATTTACAGTGGCGCGATAGATATCTGCATCGACGGACTCAACGAAGTCACCGCCGAAACACGAGCAAAAATCACCCACTTTGTGGAAAGCTATTTCCGGGGCAATATTATCATGACTACCCAGCCTCTAGAGTGGACACCACCCTCAACAGCCAAAATATATAAATTGCAGCCTTTAGAGAAACAACAAATAGAAGAGTTCTTAATTTCCCGTCAACCGCAACTACCCCAAGATGCCAAAGTTCAAGGCGATGATTACAAAACAGCTTGTATTGATTACCTGAAATCAGCCCTCAATCCTCAGCAAGCCCCAGAAGAGTTAGACGCTGCCCAACGGATTCTTTCTAATCCAATGGATTTAACTGTGGTCGCCCTGATGATATCACAAGGCAAACATCCTCACTTATTTCACCTGCAACAAGAGCAATATAAATTGATGGCGGCAGAATACCTCAAAGAATGGAATCAAGAATTTCCTTTAAAAAAATTCTCAGCCGCCGTCTATGAAATGCGAATTCAAGACAAACAAGCTTTACCTGCGGATGAATTTCACCAAGTTGTCATGTCTTTAGCTGATGAAAAATACAAAATGGTAGTTAGCCGTCAGTGGAAAGAAAAAGAAGAAGCCAAGCAAGAATGGTACTTCCGCCACGATAAAATTATGGATTTCTTCTTGGTGCAAAACTTTATGGGTGACAATGATGCCGCCGAAAGATTATTAGTTGATAGAATGAGTGACCCCCGATTTCGTGGGGTTTATTTTTTGTTAGCGACTTTATTACCGTTAGATGCAGCCAAAGAACTGCGGGAAGCTTTGATTCAATATGCTGCTGATACTAAGGATAATACGGTAAGTAATACCTTTGTGCAGTTATTACGTTCTAGGTGAGATGTCTATTGAAAAAGTTGTTATGGATAGAAATTAAATTTTTTGTTTAGCTGGTGTGGCGACTTAGGCATAAGTCCTATGAAACCTCACCCCAACCCTCTCCTTGGTAAGGAGAGGGAGCAAGAATATGGTTTATTTGCTAAAAAAGGGAGATTTAGGATACATTTGCCAAAATGCTCCCAACCCCAACCCTCTCTGTACCAAGGAGAGGGAGCAAGAATATGGTTTTTTTGCTGCTGAAAAAGGTGGATTTAGGATACATTTGCACAACTGAAATGCTCCAAATTAAATAACAGACAAATCTGATTTTTGTTCTCACCCCGCCTTTAAATTTCATCCAATTCTCCCCTCTCCTTAATAAGGCTACGGTGTACACACAAGAGATCGAATCGCCCCCTAACCCCCAATTCTGGGGGAACAAGAATTTTCAAAGTCCCCCAAACTTGGGGGATTTAGGGGGCAAAACAGGCTCAAACGCAGACAGGAAGGACTTGTGTGTACACGATAGCCTTAATAAGGAGAGGGGCTGGGGGTGAGGTTCTTTATTTTATTAAAAAGTCATACATAATATATCCCCAAACCTTAATATAAAATCTCCTGCCAAACCTGATTATAGTAATATTTACACCTCGCCCAATTATCAAATTAAAACTTTTGACGAATGTAATCAGGGAACTTATTGATCAAGTTATCCGCTTTGCTGCTACTGTGAAAACAATCAACCGCGGATATATAGTTTGGATTCCTTTATGGTGGGTTCTGGAGGTTAGTTGTAATGCACCTAAAATCTAGGATGGTGCGTTGCACTGCGCGACAACACACCCTACAAAAAATGATTTTGAGCGATGAAATTACGTGATTTTTCGATTAGATTTTAGTATATTTATCGACTATCTTGGCTAAGTCTGGAACGGCTTCTTCTACGTGTTTTTTGGCGGAACCACGGAATCTTTCATAGGTTCCTTTGATTATTTGACGCTGTGTGTTCTTGACTCTAGCATCGGTAATACCCAGCATGGCATCTGCTGTGTCAGAACGACTGGCGACGAGGTGACCGGCGGGATCACCCTTTTCTATACCCTCACTCCAGAGAGGATCAAGGGCTGTCAAGAACTGCGGTAAAAGCTGCTCAACAACGTAGGGGATGTATCCGGGTTTAACTCCCTTTAAGGCTGAGAAGGCGGTTTTCAAGGCTATACCACTCATCCCTGACTTGGAAGCCAGCTGCTGGTCGATCATGTTGCAGCAATCATCTACAACCATAGCCTTTTTGTTTGGACTTAATAGCTGTTCACTCAATCCCATTTTATTCCTCCTGAATATTAATGCAATTAACTGTGTTAGCCAATAGAAGTTTTAGCTAATTTCACTAGCTTATATCATGTCCGCGTGATTGCTGATCAAACCCGGAATCCTCCTCAATTTAATTTTTCAGTAATCTTAAACCACTGAGTGTAACTAAGACCGTGGAACCTTCATGACCAATTACGCCAATGGGTAGGTTAATGTTGCCTAAAAAGTTACCAATTAATAACAAGAGAATAAACCCTAGAGCTACAACTATATTCTGTTTGACCACAGAGTGCGATCGCCTACCTAATTCTATAGCTGTGGCGAGTTTGTCTAACTTATCTGCCATTAATACTATATCTGCGGTTTCCAAAGCGACATCACTGCCGGCTATCCCCATAGCAATCCCTACAGAAGCCTGGGCGAGGGCTGGAGCATCATTAATTCCGTCCCCCACCATCGCCACGGTTTGATACTCTTCCTGGAGCTTACGGATGACATCCAGCTTATCTTCCGGGAGGAGTTCGGCATAGACTCGATCAATGCCCACGGTTTGCGCCACACTGTCAGCCGTGCGTTGATTATCGCCGGTAATCATCACAATTTGCTCAACTCCCAATTTTCGTAACCGGGAAATCATGGCTTTTGCTTCTGTTCTCAGCATATCGGAAATGGCGATCGCACCCATAACAACTATTCCCCTCTTCGCTTGCGGGGAGGGGCTAGGGG
>NZ_CAWQOY010000038.1:0-8308 GCF_963896525.1 Nodularia sp. LEGE 04288 | reverse complement strand
AATTAGTGCAAAGTATAGCAAAGTACTAAGAGGACTTTGCTATAGAAGCGGAGTATGGCTACGTTATGCAAGTTACAGGTCAGCGTAAATAGTACAACTACCACGGAAGGTCTCCCAGAGAAGCCCCGTTCTTCAAGGACGCTTGAACTGGGGCGGGGTACAAGCGTCCTCTGAGTCTTTCCCCCTGCTCCCTGCTCCCTGCTCCCCTGCCTCTTTTGAGGGCGGCGTTAGCCACTCAATAGAGCTTCGACAAACTCGTAGCTAGAAAAAGGTCGCAAATCTTCTATGCCTTCACCAGCTCCAATAAAGCGAATGGGCAAACCTAGCTGCTGTACAACGGCTAAGGCCACACCTCCCTTGGCTGTACCATCTAGTTTGGTTAAGACTACGCCACTGAGTTGGGCGGCTTGGGCGAAAACTTCAGCTTGGCGCAATCCATTTTGCCCTAGAGTGGCATCTAAAACCAATAGGGATTCTATTTTGGCATTAGGGGCTTTTTTGTCAATAATCCGCCGGATTTTGGCGAGTTCGTCCATTAAGTTTTTCTTATTTTGCAGTCGCCCGGCTGTATCTACTAAGAGTAATTCAGTTTCTCGTGCTTGGGCAGCTGCGATCGCATCAAATACCACGGCGGCGGGGTCTGTATTCTTCCCCGGATTGGCAATGACATCTACACCGCTTCTTTTACCCCAAACCTTCACCTGTTCCACAGCCGCAGCCCGGAAGGTATCTGCTGCCCCAATTAAGCATTTATAACCGGATTTTTGGGCGAGGTGGGAGATTTTGCCGATAGTAGTGGTTTTACCCGCACCATTGACCCCTGTAATTAACCAAATATTTAAGGTTTCTTTTTCTGGGGTAAAGCTAGAAGTTTGGGCTTTTTGCAATGGCGCATCTAACATTTCCCGCAAGATTTGTTTGAGATAGGCGATCGCCTCCTCCGGTGGAGTGACTTCTGCTAAGAGTTTTTTCTGTAGCGCACTAATAATGTAATCTGTGGCTTCTACACCCACATCAGCTTGTAGCAGTGCGGCTTCTATTTCTGCCACAGCCGCTTGATTCAGTGGCCCCTGCCCCACAATTGCCTTCAGTTGATTGAGGATATTACGACGGGTTTTGCCTAACCCTTGGCGGAGCTTTTTCAGCCAAGTAATTTCTTCAATAGAAACATCTTCTGGTCGTCTACCTTGAGCGGCTAATACTTCTGCTGACCAGACAAAACCTTCATCAAAAGCTAATCCGTCAATATCTTCGGCTGTTTCTGTTGTGGTGGCTACTGCTGGTAATACTTCCGGTGTCGGTACTTCAATAGCGCTGGCTATCAGCCGTTCTTGTTTGGCTTGCCGTTCTGCCGCCGCCCGTTCTAAAAAGGATAAATTACTCGGTGCTATTGGTTCTAGTGTAGTTTCTGCTTCAGTGCCTGTAGTCGATGACTCCTCAATTGCGGCTACTGCCTCTGGTGGTGCTGTCGGTGGCGCGGTTTCAATCTCCGCCGTTGCCGTTTCTACTTCTGGCGTTTCTAGTGGTGCTTCCACATCCACTGCCTCAACAGCCGTTTCTACTTCTGGAGTTTCTGGTGGTGTTTCCACATCCACTGCCGCAGTTGCAGTTTCTACCGTTGCAGATGTTTCTGGTAGTGTTTCCACATCCACTGCCGCAGTTGCATTTTCTACCGTTGCAGATGTTTCTGGTAGTGCTTCCACATCCACTGCCGCAGTTGCAGTTTCTACTTCTGGAGTTTGTTGTTTTTGCTGAATATTCTTATAGGCAGATTTAGCAAAGGCCAATAAATCTGCCGTTGCATCTGGTGTAGAAGTTACATCTGGCTCTGCTTCTGCTTCTGGAACTGGAGGAGTTTCTTCCTGTTTTTGTTCAGATGGGGTATCAGAGGAATCGTTATATTTACGGCGGAACCAATTAAAAACCATTGCAGCTATAGGTATTAGTTGTGAGTTTAAGTTATTAGTTATTAGTTAAAAGTTTAATCCCTCCCTTTCGATTATCCTCACCTCTCAAAGCCAGTTTGCCCAACAGGGGGGAAGCACCCTAAACAACTGGCTGATTCTCACAACGGTCAGGATCAAAGACTACACGGCTGCTTTTTGTTCTGTGACTCGGCGCAGAACCCCATTAATAAACCGATGTCCTTCATCTCCACTGTAGCGTTTGGCTAGTTCCACAGCTTCGTTGATCGCCACTCTGTCTGGGAGATTGAAAAACCTCATTTCTCCCACAGCGATTCGCAAAATATCTCGGTCTATTTGGGCTAGGCGAGTCACTTGCCAATCCACTAAAGCAGAGGAAATTTCCTCATCGATCATGACTCGGTGTTCGCTGATTACCTTGACCAATTCGATCGCATATCTGCCCACTTCTTTGTCTTGATTTGCTAGTTGAATCAATTCGGGGAACTCAACTGCGGCTCCGAGTTGATTGATGGCAGTTTGGGTGTAGTCAATGGCCTCCTTGAGGAGGTTTCTGGCAGTATTCAGGTCAGAGGCGCGAGTTTGGCTAGTTAAGAGGCGCTCGTTACTGCGTTGCAGTTCTCCTGTGGCGTTATCTAGAGTATCTTGCACTTCTGATCTCAGGGTGCGGACTGTGGCTAGCACTAGTTTTGGTAGATGCTCTTCTGTCAATTTTTTGGGGTTAATTGGCAACTGGCTGAGACTTAATAGTGCCAATTCACGAGCAATTTGTTGGGGTTTTCGTTCTTGCATGGAAGTGAGTGCCTAAGCACTAATGATTAGAGGTGAGTAATGAAGCAATTGTGGCAAAGTCAGATAATCATACTATCTATTTACTGGTAACTTTGCCGGATTTATTTTAAGTTTCCTCGCCGGGGATAATTGGCAGCTTGGTTTCTAAGGTTGGTATTTCTAGATTTCGCTCTTGGGACATAACTAGGGCAGGTAGAGGGTTATTCTGAGAGACGATACCGCCGGAAACTAAAACTTTAAATGCGTCTTCTATGGGCATAGATAGGTTGACTACCTCGTCCTCTGGAACGATCGCATACCATCCTGTGGTGGGATTTGGAGTACTGGGAATGAAAACACTGAGCATGGGACGGGGCATATGAGCTTGAATATCGCTACTCATAGTCCCTGTCACGAAGCCGATCGCCCATATTCCTCTTCTGGGATACTCTACTAAAATCACCCGGCGAAATTTGTCGTTGGAATCTTTGAGTAGGGTAGCTAAAAGCTGTTTCAGGGTTTTGTATACCTGTCCAGCTAAGGGAATTGCTTGCAATAGTCGCTCACCAAAATCCAATAACCAACGCCCCGCAATATTGCGAGCCATCAACCCTATTAAAAGAATGCTTAACAGAGGAACAGCAAGTCCCACAGCTAGATTCAGTATATTTACTACTATAGGTTGGAGACCGTCAAAGGGATTCAGTTGTTTGGGAATTTTGGTGAGAAAGTTGATTACCCAATTAGCGATAGTAATGGTGAGCCAAATAGTTGTTGCTAAAGGAATTACTACCAACAACCCAGCAATCAAGTCATTCTTTAAATCCTGTTTTAGGTGATTAATTCCCAAGTCCCTATTCTCCTGTTTTAGGCTACTGGAACTTTTGTGATTGGTATTCATACCAGTATATTTGTCAAATTACGAAGACATTGCTTGTAATATTTAATCCTTAAATCAACTACCCAATATCCTGAGCATCTGGGCTAATTCGCTAAAAATATCCACTTATTCCTAGAAAAACCTGATTTTCCTAGACTGGTGCAGATAAACACGTCAAACAATTTTAGATTTTGGATTTTGGATTTTGCTTCGACCCACAGATAAATCTAGGGGCTTGAGGATTTTGGATTTTGGTCAAACTTGTAAACGTTTGTTGCAAGTCTCTGACATATTACTCATCTTACCGCGAGCTATTCAAAGCTGCTGATAATTCTGTAAATCTTACAGTATATATAGTCGAGGCTGCTGATCAGCTTGTTAACTTCTCACTGATTTGGCTAAAAATTTAGTTAACAATATTTAATTTATTATAACATCGAAAAATATCCTCACAAAAATATCACGGGTCGTGTGGAAGCCACTTGGCTTTAGACAGTGGAGGAAACACGCCACCTGTGGTTTTAACCACCATGAAAAATGATAGAATTAATATGCAAGTAGGAATAATCATCTACGTTTTGAAGTGTTTTGTAAGGAGTAACCCCTAATTTATCTCGTACCTACACAAGTTGTAGCCCTGGATAAACAAGTAATGGGAAAACATGGAGCGTACCGAACTGGCTTGTGATGAACTCGGAAAGCATTAATTGATCTAAGTAAGCGCAATTGCAATACCTTTCGTGCTGGTAGTTGTTTTGAGCGTCTAGGGGGATATTTGACTATCCCTTTTAAGCCAAGTCTTAGAGAATCTGCGCGTTTTTCAACCGCAGAGTGTCAAAGATGAGAAAGTCTGGGGATCTGGGAAAAGCAGATTTTCGCAAACATCCTGCCAGTAGGATCAAAAGTTAGGTGTACTCAAATAGCATCAATTTTTTTTCCTGTTTGTGAAACAGTATGATGGGCTTGTGCTTTGTTCTCTTCATCGTCAGATAAGCCCATATTTAAACTGGGTATAGGCATATTTTTCATTTCCCAAACTTTCAGCAAAATCAGGTATTCGTAAAATGCCTGTAATGTACACCAAGCCATGCCGGCGCGTCCATCTAGACAACCGCCTAAAATAAAATACATATACAGAAAGCGCAGAAATGGTCTGGCGGGTAAACGTAAAGATAAATCTTTTAAGGCGCGTCGTCTTTCGATTTCTGTTTTACCCAGGAATAAATCTTGCCAGTTCACTTTACCTTGTTCAATTTGATGCAAGGTTTCTTTGGCTTCATCTGTAGAATAACGGTTATGTTTTTCAATCCAACGGCTTAAACCTTTGCCACAAGTGTAGTGAGGATATGTCTCTTTGACGAAACTGGTAGCACCGTTACATACTTCCCGTTCCGTATGACCATAATCTGTAAACCAAACTTTACCGTGGCGGAACAGACGCATTTGATAGCGGGGATATTGGGTGCTGTAGCGAATCCAATGATTCATGAACATCACACGTTCAGCGACGTAGTAGCCAATATAGTCGGGGCTTTTGGTGGCTTGTACGCATTCGGCAAACAGTTCTGGTGTCATGCGTTCATCGGCTTCGAGAATGTATACCCACTCATATTTGGGCGGAATAGATTCTAACATCCAGGTGCGTTGACGACCGTGGCTTTCAAAGGCGTGTTGGACGGTGCGAACAGGATACCGACTGGCAATTTCTCTAGTGCGATCGCTACTGCATGAATCTACAACTATGATGTCATCAGATAGCATTGCCGACTCTATACAAGCCGCAATATCTAGCTCTTCGTTATATGTCAGTATATAAATTGAAAACATTTCTCGGTTTTTAGAGGAATTTGTTAATTGCTAAATAAGTTTTTCGTCTAGGCTGAACCGCTGCGATCAGATGCTTACCACCTAGCTTCAAATACAGGAAATAGTGAGGACTAAAGTCCTCACTCACTACAAACCTTCACTCATTCACGCTATGCCATTGATAGTGAATTAGCGTGCGGCTACTTTACGTTTACTACCTTGTAAAACACCCATACTTCGTAAACCTGTCCAGCCAATGATCATGTAACCAATGGATAACAGCAAACTATTAATCCCAATTCGCATTCCCGACTTCCAAGCGTTGTCTTTGGCTTGTTTTTGCGCTTCTTCGCGACGTTGGCGAATTTGGCTGACTCTTTGAGTCGCCTGTGCTTGAGGATCTGTTTGCTGGGCGATAAAGCTCTCTAGTTCTTGGGGATTTGCTTTGAACTTCTTGAGTAATTCTTTTTGGGCTGCGGGCAGTTGCGGGTTATTCAATGCTTGTTGATATGATGCCTCATTTTTGAGCAGCTCGGTAAACTGATTTCTAGCTTGGTTTCGCAGCTGTTCTAGTTGCGCCTTTCCTTGCTCGTTGTTGATTTGGGCTTGGAATTGGGATAACTGATTTTGCAATTGATTTTCTGCTAGTTCGGCATCTTGGCGGATTTGCTCGACGTTTTGAATGCTAGCTTGGCGGACGTTATTCAAGTGCAAGGGAAAAATCAGCAAGAACATTAACCCTAAAAAACTGGCGAGTACCAGCACGGGAAATCTGATATCTATACCTCTTGGACCGCTATCACCAACACCATCAATCCAATAACCGACGAATAGCATTCCTATGCCCACTAAAGGCACAATGCCCCTGTCAACTATTGCCGTGGCTAAACTGATTTGCCATCCCCTATCTGTTGGTTGGAAGGGGAACATCAGAATCAAAAAGTCTAGTAAAAAGGACAAAATTAAGATGATTCCCACTACCTTGAGTGTCAGGGCAGCGTTTCCAGAAGCAAAACGATTAGTCATATTTTTGCAAATTTGTAGTGTATTAGTGTGATTATCCTATTTAAACTTACTTGAATATTCTTCCTATAACCGTTGTATGAAACTTAGATCATCAACCTAGTACAAGTCGGCGTAAATAAACAGACCATTCAAAATCCATGAAAAGCCCATTTTATAAGCTTTTTGACTTTTGACTTTTGACTTCCGCCTTGCGGTACTAGCTGTTATCCAAAAATATCAGTCTCGTATATACTTGTATATAATTTATGCAAGTTGGTTTTAAACTACACTAGAGTAGCATTTGTTTTCCAGACTGTCTTCAGAAAACACCAGGTAATGCAAGATACGAGGCTAGGCTGGGATCAACGAGTGGAAGAATATGCAGAACAGACAAACAAACACATGGAATTTGTTTAGCTCATATTTGCGCTTTAGTACTTTATACTCTGTTCCCAAATTGGTAAATCCTCTGGAATATCTACATCAGCTAAAGGAGGCAAGTAGGCAAGTGACATTTTGCGCTTTTCCGCAATATCCACAGATTGCTGTAATACTTGAGAAGTTCCCCAATCGATATTAACGAATAATTCTGGAATCAGACGACACAAACCAATCAAGTAATAACCACCGTCAATGGCTGGCCCCAGTGTCAGATCACAAGTATCTAGCAGATCAAAGGCTTGGGTAAGAATGTGAGCATTTATCCCAGGACAATCTATGCCAATGATTATGACTTGTTCTGCGCCAGATTGAAAGGCTTGAGCTAGCGATCGCACCATCCGCGCACCTAAATCACCCTCACCTTGAGAATGGTAGTCTAAATCAGACCCCAGCCAGTCTACCATCAGTTGCAAGTTACCGCCGGCAAATCGCACTTCCCAAGATATCGCCCTGGTTTTTTGCAATTCTTGCACCTGAAATATGGTACGTTCTGTCATCTGCCGTTGTAAATTGGCAGCGCCTACACTACCCAAGGCCGGGATGAGTCGGGTTTTTGTCTGACCTGGTTCTGGGTAGCGAGTAAAAATAATTAAGTGCTGTTTAGCAACGTCTGATGATTTCAGCACAGTATGCCTTTGAGTGAGGTACACAGGGGCGGGTATTTTTTCCATCCCCCACAAGATTTATCATATTAAAATGTGTACTTCATTTACTTATAAACTAGTGTAGCAATTAATAGCAATACTTATCGTCTTGCATCTTACTTTGCTCTTTTGCCGTTCGCATTGCCCCTAAAATTGTGGAAACAATCACGCAACGCTTGACCTTACCACCGCACTTAGTCGATAGAGTAATCCTTCCTAGAGGTGGTTGCCTGACATTACCTCGGTAATCAAATTGAATGCGTCTCACACCATTTGACTCTTGTAAGGTGGTTTCAGGATCAAGGCAGACATTCGAGTTTAAATCGTTCCAGTTAGCATCAGATGGATTAACTGTACCAGGATGAACCGCCCATTGAACGATACTATTTTGTTCACGAAAGCTAGCTTGCCAAGTTAATCTTTCCTTTTTGGCTTGACTTTGGGCTTGGCGCATCGCCCTGTATACTTGACCTTGGCTAGTGTTGAGGCGTTGAGTTTGGACAAAACTTAACCAGGTAGGTGCGGCGATCGCTGATAATGTCCCTATCATTAAAACAACGCTTAATGTTTCTAGCAGCGTAAAACCATTATTCAAATTAGCATAAAAATATTTTATAGTTTGCAAGTAATTAGATGAATTTCTGTATACCTTCATTGTGATGATTTGCTTTGATTTACTTATTTAATTTTTCAATGATTTAAAAATATTTAAAATGTCAAAAAATAGAAGTTATATTTATTTTTAATGAAATTAAATTAATACAAAAAACTGCTCCTTATACCAATTTAATATAAAGATGCATAAATAGTATTTAACCCGAAATCCAGTTCCCCTC
>NZ_CAWQOY010000037.1:0-8925 GCF_963896525.1 Nodularia sp. LEGE 04288 | reverse complement strand
GATGTTAAGAATATTACTAAAAAATTTATATGCCGCAGCCATCTACTCGTGATGTAGAGTTCCCCATTCATATCTCTGCTAAAAAAATTGCACAACGTTTAATTATTATAATTTCATGTCTAACTGTAACTGGCGCTCTCAGTGGTTATTTCTTAGTATCCGACTTCCAATTTCCTAGCTCAAAATGGTTTTACGAACTCTTTAGCCTTGATGAAGAGTTAAATATTCCTGCTTGGTATTCATCATTCACATTATTATTTTGTTCCGGATTGTTAGCAGTAATTACTTCAATTAAAAAGACAGATAAGTATTTTATTTATTGGAAAAACCTATCTTTACTATTTCTGATTTTCAGTCTAGATGAAGCTTTTAGTTTGCACGAAATTTTAATTATTCCAGCCCTCAGAGAACAATTTAATTTCAGCCCCATATTTTTTCACACCTGGGTTATATTTGGGATTCCTGCTGTAATATTCTTTCTATATAAATATTTCAAATTTTTCCTAGATTTACCTAAAAAGACGCAATATTTATTCCTGCTTGCCGCAATTTTTTATGTAGGCGGAGCGCTGGGTATGGAAATGGTAAGTGGGCTGTTAAGAGAATCTTTTGGTCGGCTGGCTCTCATAACAACAATTGGCATAGTGATTGAAGAATTGCTAGAAATGCTCGGAGTTTTAACTTTTATCTATGCGCTGCTAACTTACTTTAGCAGTTTTCAAGAAATTATTCATCTCAAAGTTTATATATCTGAAAAGTAAGGTCAACCCCAGGGCGCTATTTTAAAATTCGCCCTAGTCATTGAGCTAGTATTATTGACTAATAAAGAAATATCTTTTTTTCCAGCAGAGGATGATTCTATGGTGACAAAATTGACAACCAATGCTGCTGCCATGAAAAGGAAAAATGTATTATTCATAGTTTTTTCAAATTCTGTATTGTTTATACTTCGGAAATCAGTACAGTGTAGTAGACTATAGGAATGAATTGAAAATGTCAAGAGACTACTATTTAAGAGTAGTCATATTCAAGTTTTGTTATCATGTTTTTCTGCTCAATTTCAATATAAATATGTGGTCTGAACTTACACAAGCGATCGCTAATCTCGATATTCCGGCTGATTGGATTGGGATTAGAGCCGTCAAGAAAAATTCCTCCACTCGTCATGTTCGGGATGGCTTACCCCAAATTAACGGCAAATCCTCCACTATCGGGGCGATGCTAGAAGTTTTAGTCAATGGCTGTCTCGGTTATGCAGCCACAAACTCCCTAGAATTGTCATCACTACAAGCAGCAGCCCACACAGCTTATCAACAAGCCCTAGCAGCAAGCAAATGGTGGATATATCCCTTTCAAGAAAGTCAACGCCCCAAAGTTGTAGGTGAATATAAATCTCCCTTTTCACAGCCCTTAGACACTCTCAGCGCTGGAGAAATCAACAATTTATTGGTGCGTGTCTGCCAAACTCTGAAAGTTGATGACAAAATAGTGCAAACCTCAGCCAGCGCCAGCACCACGGAGAGAGAAACTTGGTTTGTCAGCAGCAATGGCTCAGAAGTCTATCAAAAAATTGTTACTATAGGAACTCATTATGGTGCGATCGCACAAGATGGTGCAGTAGTCCAACAACGCAGTAATAATGGTTGGCAAGCCCATTGTTATCAAGGTGGATGGGAACTATTAAAACAAGAAGAACTATGGCCGCGAGTCCAGGAAGTTGGAGAACAAGCCATAGAACTTTTAACAGCCGCAGAATGTCCCAACACCCGCACAAATTTAGTCCTAGCACCAGACCAAATGATGCTGCAAATTCACGAAAGTGTCGGACATCCCCTAGAAATTGACCGAATATTAGGAGATGAGCGCAACTACGCCGGCGGTAGCTTTGTTAAAAAGAGTGACTTTGGCAACCTCGCCTATGGTTCGCCCCTGATGAACATCACCTTTGATCCCACCGTACCCGGACAATTTGCCAGCTACGGATTTGATGATACAGGGGCAGTAGCGACACGAGAGTATGTAATTAAAGATGGAGTCTTACAAAGAGGTTTAGGCAGCTTAGAAAGCCAAGCCAGAGCCGGGATATCAGGTGTAGCTTGCGCCCGTGCATCCTCATGGAATCGTCCCCCCATTGACCGCATGGCGAATTTAAATTTAGAACCAGGAAACGCCACCGTCGAAGAAATGATTGGCGGAATCGAACACGGCGTTTACATGGAATCGAATCGGTCTTGGTCAATAGACGATCGCCGTTATAAATTTCAGTTTGGTTGTGAATACGCCAAATTAATTGAAAACGGCAAACTCACCAAAACCCTGAGAAATCCCAACTATCGAGCCACAACCCCAGAATTTTGGCACAGCCTCACCCAAGTAGGAAACACAGACAACTGGCAGATGTATGGTACAGCCATGTGTGGTAAAGGCGAACCAAATCAAGCCATTTGGGTAGGACACGGTTCACCAGTGTGTGTATTTGCCAACGTCGAAGTCTTTGGTGGTGGTCATTAGTCATTAGTCATTGGTCATTGATCTAGGAATGACGCAAAAAAACCTCTCAAAATCTCATTCCTCTGTGTCCTCTGCGTCTCTGTGGTTCGTTTTTCCTCATTCCCAACTCCTCACTCCTCATGATGAAACTAGCAGAATTATCTACCTTAGAAACCACTTTTAATCAACTCATAGAAACACTACTCATTAAAAAAACAAAAACCGAACAGTTCACCGTCAGACTCAGCAGTGAAAAAAGCCAATTTACGCGTTTCAATCATGCAAAAGTCCGACAAACAGGTTTAGTCGCTGATGGTTCCATAGAACTGACCTTAATGGAAAATCAGCGCAGCAGTTTTCGCTCCTTTCCCTTCACTGGGAATTGGGATAAAGATTGGCAAACAGCATACACAGCTTTACTCGAACTCCGAGAAGAACTGACACTATTACCAGTTGATCCCTATTTAGTTTTACCATCAGGAAATAAGACCAGTCGAGAAGTAAATTCTGGGCAATTATTAGCAGCAGAATCAGTAGTACCAACTTTATTAGAACTGGTAGCTGAATTAGATTTTACAGGGATGTATGCTGGCGGAGTCGTAATTCAAGCTTATGGTGATTCTCAGGGACAAAAACACTGGTTTGCCACTGATACATTTACCTTAGATTATTCTCTCTTTGATAACCGTGGGCAAGCAGTTAAAGGCATATTTGCCGGAAGTAATTGGGATGAAACCGCTTACATCGCCAAAATTAACGAAGCTAAAACTCAACTGGAATTACTTTCTCGTCCCGCTAAACAATTAACACGGGGACAATATAAAACTTATTTTGCGCCGGCGGCGGTTGCGGATTTATTGGGGATGCTTTCTTGGTCAGCCGTGAGTGAAGCCGATTTACAACAAGGAAACAGTGCTTTAGCGATGCTATCCCGCCGAGAAAAACAACTTTCGCCCCAGTTTAGTTTAAAGGAAAACTTTCAACAGGGGTTTGTGCCGAGATTTAACCAATTGGGGGAAATGGTAGCCCCGGAATTACCCTTAATTGCACAAGGAATTTTAGTCAATACTCTAGTTAATTCTCGCACAGCCAAGGAATATGGAAAAACTGCCAACGGTGCGAATAGTTCGGAAACGTTACGTGCGCCGGAAATCAGTCCGGGAAATTTAGGCTTTGAGGAAATTTTGGGGAGTTTAGGCACAGGACTATATATATCGAACTTGCATTACTTGAACTGGAGCGATCGCCCAACTGGTAGAATTACAGGTATGACCCGTTATGCGTGCTTTTGGGTAGAAAACGGTGAAATCGTCGCCCCCATTGAAAACTTACGCTTTGATGAAAGTCTCTATCGCTTCTGGGGAGATAATCTCGTAGAATTTACTAATTTTCAGGAATTTATCCCCGAAGTCGGAACCTATGAAAGTCGCCAACTGGGAGGTAGTTTGGTTCCTGGGATGTTGGTTAATGATTTCACCTACACCTTGTAATCTGGTGGTATTTTGCGTCAATGGGTAGGTGTTGGCCAGGGGGGATGCAGAAACCCCACCCTCAACTAAGTAAGGTGGGGTAGTTCATTATATGTGACATTTATGTATACATGATTGAATATTTTGTGCGATCATTAAGGTGTGAGAGTGCAAACGTCATCAATAAACAAGCTGAAATACAAAACGAGGTAAAAGCTGTGAGTATTGTATACAAAGATACGATAAGCACAAAATTAAAACTCTGTGTAGATGAATATGTTCGGCAAGAACTGACTACTATTAGACTTGAACTTGACACATTAATTAAAAAAGACTCTTTAGATAGCTATGAAGTTGACGATTTGAGAGATATTCAATGTCTTGTAAATGAAGCACAAAAAATTGAAGAAGGAGATTTAGATACAAGTACAAAAATAGATCATGTCTCAGAAAAAATTAATAAAGCTATATCTAAGATAGAAATCTTTTTAAAGACTTACCAATACAAAAAAGAAACAGCATCAACTTTAGATAAGCTAATTTCAGATGCAAAAAATGTCATAATTTCTTACCGAGAAAAACTAAATTCTTTTGGTAAAAAACTAAATTTTATTAAATTGTCATTAATACCAGTAACTAAAATAAAGCAAAATATTGACGAAAAAAGTTCAAAGAAAATATATGAAGAATGGGCAAAAGCATTTGAACTCTTGGCTGAGGGATTAGAAGAATATTTTGATATTAATCAAGATATTCCCTTGGAAATAATTGAAAAATTTGCAAAAGAGGTGTTTTCTGTTGCCACTTCAAAGAAAACATACAATAATTTTCGTAAGGATGAATATAAGAGAAGATTAAAATTTTCCTCTAGTTACATCATTAGAATGATTACAGAAAGAGTGTCTAATATAGATTCTCAGTTAGAAAACAAAGACTATACAATAGTAACAGACTTGCGTAGTTTAGTACACGCACAGTACAATATTGCACAAAAGCATTTGCTAGAACAAATAGATATCAAAAATATTGATGAACTAGAAACAGAAGAAGACATTCTAGAGGCAGCCATTAATCTAACAAGTTAAAAAATTTCATGACCAAAAGAATACGGCTGTGCCTAGACTTAAATATTTGGTGCGGTGCATTTATTGCAAATAAAAAACAACATAAAAATACAGCCTGCCAAGAACTTACTAGATTCATCAGGCAGGGATTTTGTGATATAGGAGAAATCCAGTTAATTGTTTCATGGGGAATGCTAAACAGATTAAAAAGCGTATTAGTAGAAAAATTAGGCGTAGACCAAGAAATTGCCGATTTACAAATTGATGCCATAAAAAAATATAGTGAGCTGGGTCCAGGAAGTAGAAGCCCACAAATTACTTTAGGAGGAACAGGACTAATCAATCTACCTGATGAAGAAGATGCTCATGTAATAGAAACAGCATTAGCTGGAAAAGCAACAGCATTAGTTACACTTAATTTCAAACATTTTACATCAAAAAATATAGAAATTATTATACCTAACAAGCACCATATATGTTCAACAGCAAATTATAAAACTCATATAGTAGACCCATTCACAATGATGGATTGGATTAGAAATAATAGTATTCCTTCACATGAAATAAATACTGAAATAAATTTAAAAATAGAAGATTGGACTTATCCCGCAGGGAACGGACTTGCCCTTACGGAACAAGATTAATCACTAATTTGCACTCGAATCTAAACAAGTTGAAAAACCACTTAATCCCGATCAGGGATTGAAACTGGTATGTACCTATCATACATATAATAGAAATAGAGTTTAAAAACAACTTAATCCCTATCAGGGATTGAAACAACTGTACCCAGTGGACACGAGTTTGGAACCGTGGGTTTAAAAACAACTTAATCCCTATCAGGGATTGAAACGGCGAAGCACCCCAACACAGACAAGCCACACGTCAGGGTTTGAGATGCGCTAACCCTGACAGCTATCCCTACAGCATCACTGCTTTTCTTGCTAAATAACCCCTTTTTTACTGGTTCGTGCCAAAGTGGATAAGTGCTGCACGGATTGCCATAAACCAGACTGCGAGGGTGGCAAATAGGTAGAGGTAAAACCGAAGCATGATGAAATTGAATGTGCAGTGGACAATGCTATGTAATACGCGAAATCCCACAAAAATCCAGGCGGCGGTTACATACACGGCATCTACCTGCTTGGTGGCAAAAAGGTATAGTGCGATCGCATAAAAGAGTACTGGAATCTCAAATAAGTTCTTGAAGTTATCCGATGGATTAGATACACTTGATGGCGAAATCTGAGCCAATGCGCCGGATACTGCCAGATCCTGTGAGGGGATCTTTGTCTTGCTAATAAAGCTGATACGACGGATGTACAGATACACCCAAACTAAAAGTGTTAAAAACATCGTCGCAAAGAACGGACTGAAGATGGCATTTTGCGTCATGAATTTATTTCTTTGTGGCAGTTACAATTAAATCTATCCTTATGCTAGGAGTGTTAATTAACCTAGTCTAGTCCTCGATCGAGTACTCTTTTTCCCACTATGACGATTTCTTTGCAGCTTTTATTGGCAGAAATTAATCAGGTCAAGGATCAAACTCACCTGCGATCGCAAATTGCCCCAAAAATTGGCGAATACTTTACAGCAAAACGATGGGCAATTTTTTTCTTTGACCAACTGCCTTTAGGCGATCGCAATCTTCAGAAAATATTGAAAATTGCACTATCAATTGAGCATAATCCTGTAGCGCGTTATTTAGTAAAGCGCCATGCTCCGGTTCATGAAGCATTAGTCACAACACCCAAGGCTTGGAAATTAATCTGTCCTCGTCCCGATCACTGGCACGTTATGGCGGGGCCGATCATTAATCATGGTCAAATTGCCGGCTTAGTCTGCTGTACACGGGAAAAGGCAATGCCTGCCTTTGATAGTGAAAATCTCATCGATTTGAGTGCCATCGGGTTGCACTTGTCGGCTTGGGTAGCAAGAGTTAATTTACAAGGCATGATTCCAGAAAACTCACGGCAGCACCACGATTCTCTTCTCTACGAAAGGCTGTACCAACGGGACGCGTCGCAAACAGAGAAGTTACGCCAACGTTTAACATCTCGTGAGTGGCAAATTGCAGAATTAGTTGGATTGGGGCTAACTAACGCAGAAATCGGGATTAAACTTTGGATCACTGAAAATTCTGTGAAGCAGGCTTTGAAGCGAATGTTTCGTAAGCTTGAGGTTTCATCCCGTGCAGAAATGGTAGCACAGCTTGCAGATAGAAGGTTTCATTCAGAACCTTCTTGATTTTTATACGCATCAATGTTCAGTCATTTGCGTCACCATCAACGGCGAATCAGTGGCCGCAAGTCAACTGCCGCATTGCGCTATTTTGGTCAATATCAAGTTTTATTCGTTACTAAACCGTTTAGTATAATTATTAGCAAATAGAAGTAAACAAACAAAAAATGTTTCCTTACCTTTTAAATAATGAAATTGAGGGCTAAAGCACTCACTACGAACCAAGAAGATATTTTAGGTGAAAATTTTCCTATTTCTGATCAGACATAAAAATCACCATAATTAAGCTAATTGCTCACGAATTTCTCCGCTTTTCAAAAGTTAGCAATTATCAAATAACAACCGACTAAAGCATGGCGTAAATAAACCAACCATTCAAAGTCAATTAAAAGCCGAAATAATCAGCTTTTTAGCTCTTGACTTTCGCCCTGCGGTACTACTTCTTCTTAGGAGGGTGAGAATGACGCTGTGGTGGCATATCTTGTCGTAATTGTTGCCGTCCATTTGTAATAATACGTAACATATCCTTCAGGTCTTGTTCGATACCATCCAGGACACTATCAGCGTATTCATCAGCGCCATTTTCAATATTTTGAGCTTGTGCGATCGCAGTTTGTCGCAATTCCTCCATCTCTTCTTGACAGCTACGCCGCTTCTGGTCAATTTCAATCAGAGTGGCTTGCATCATCGCCTCACACTCCTGCTGGACTTGTCGCCGCAACTGTTCAGCTTCCAGCTCTACCTGTCTGATGATATCGCTTTCCGCCAAAATTTGCGCTCGCTTGGCTTGGGCAGCCTCAATAACTTGCTGGCCATATTCTTCAGCTTCCAGCAACACCTCATCCTTTTGTTGCAAGAGGATGGCTGCTTCCTGAAAAATCGCTGGTAAAGAAATCCGAATGAAATCGATCTGTTCAATTAGCTTGTCTTCATCTACCAGAGTGCGCCCAGTCAGAGGAACACGAAACCCATAGAGAATCAAATCCTCTAAACGATTGAGTTCCTGGAGAATACTTACGCTTCCCGTTCCGTTGGGAGACTCTTCAGAGGGGGGATAGCTTCCGTTGTCGTTGGGTTGGCCATTGGAGATGTGTGATTGTAGCATTTGTATATATCTAGGGCAATTTGTTGGGGAACAAGATGATCAACAGATCCACCAAACCTTGCAATCTCTTTTACCACACTACTACTTAAAAAACTATACTCATTCGATGTGGCTAAAAAAACTGTTTCTATTTGAGTTGAAATAGTGTTATTAGTATGAGCCATTTGCAGCTCAACTTCAAAGTCGGAAATTGCTCGTAAACCCCGCAATAAAACCTGTGCTTGTCGTTGCTGGGCATAATTGACAGTCAGACCGTCAAAACCGTCTACTTCCACATTAGAGAGATGTTTGGTGGTGCGGCGAATCTGATCTAATCTTTCCTGCACAGTAAACAGAGGTATTTTGTGAGGATTTCGCAATACAGCCACAATCACCAAGTCAAACAGCCGACTACCACGCTGAATGATATCAAGGTGACCTAAAGTGATGGGGTCAAAGCTGCCAGGGTAAATAGCAATCACAAAATTTTAAATGCACCAAACCTACTTAAGTAAGTATAGGGCATTAGGCATCAACTTTGATTCCCCATTCCCCACTCCCCACTCCCTACTCC
>NZ_CAWQOY010000036.1:0-8939 GCF_963896525.1 Nodularia sp. LEGE 04288 | reverse complement strand
GTCTATTGCGCGGTGGAACCACACTGATCCCTTCCCGAACTCAGAGGTGAAACGCTGCTGCGGCGACGATAGTCTAGGGGTAGCCCTACGCAAAAATAGCTCGATGCCAGGTTTATCTTTCTACGAAGCCCCTTAGCTCTCATCATTGCTAGGGGGTTTTCGTTTATGATGTTTTTATTTTGAGCTTTTTATTTGTTAATACTAATTCTTTCGCTACTGCCCAGCCGTAAAATCCGCTTGAGTGGAATGCACCAACCAGAATAAATGTAGAGCCAAATGTGAGTGAGAATAAGCCTGCCCAGGTTGGAAATCCCATCAGCATACAGCCACGAACAGCAGCAACTGACAAATTGAACAAAACGGATTCCAGTATGTATGAATGAGCTGTTAAACCAAAGAGAACATCCCAAGCCGATATACACCAGCGCGATTGCAATGAGGCAAACTGGACTACAGCGAAAATGGCTATGACTCTGTAGAAACTTTTTCGATAATACCCAATACTAGAGATATCACGAGAAAAATTACTTCAATAATATTTGCATTCGGATATTACCGAGAGAAAATGTTATAAAATAAGCTGTTATACAAAAGATAGACAAGTCAGGATTTAGCTTGTTCTCGGCAATATTTAGAGTGGAATCTTTGAAATGAAGCTTGTTAGTGCGGATGTCACAAATTTTAGGTCTATTGAGGATAGTAATAAATTTGAAATCGGGGATCTGACTTGCCTAGTTGGGAAGAACGAAGCAGGTAAAACTGCTATCCTTCAGGCCTTTTACGGCATTAATCCGTTTGCATCTTTTATTTACGATAGAACTCGTGACTATCCTCGTCGTCACCTTAGTCGTTTTGATGATCGACATACAGATGGTTACTCCAAAGTCATCGAAACACATTGGATTCTATCGTCTGCAGATATAAAACTCGTAAGTGACATTTATGGGACAGACGCGCTGAAAAACGATAAAATTACCATCTCTAGATACATTGGCTACAGTAAACAACACTGGAGTATTCCTTGTGATGAAATAGCCTGTCTAGATCACTTAATTAGTGAATTAGATTTGGATGAAGCAGAAAAAAATTCCTTAAAGAATGCCAAAAATGGAAAAGAAGCCCTTTCGATATTGAATGGGCTTTCTCAGCGTTCAGATAAGCTCGAAGAGTTACTCGCAACTTTAAGCGAATTAAAGGATGGTAGCTTTCATTCGGACATGATAGAAATTCTTTCTCCGAATATGCCAAAATTCTTTTATACATCGCATTTTGATCGAATGTCTGGAGAGATTTCAATTAATCAGATTGAGACTGATATTCAAGGAAATACGGTGAGTCCATCTGATCAAATATTTCTGGATTTTCTTGAGTACGCTGGCACTTCTATTGATGAGTTAAAGGGAGTGTCAAAGCACGAAGATTTGAAGGCGAAGTGTGAAGGAGCTTCAAACGAAATAACGGATGAAATATTTCAATTCTGGAGCCAGAACGACGCGCTAAAGGTGGTAATTGATATAGCCGAAGGCAAAGCTGGAGACAAGCATCCATTCAACTCTGGAACTATTGTCAAAATTCGTATTGAAAACAGCAATCATCGCGTGACTGTACCACTTTCTGAACGAAGTGCTGGCTTTGTATGGTTCTTTTCCTTCCTATCGCAGTTCAAACAACTTAAAAAGACTACGGGTAATGCCATTATACTACTGGATGAGCCAGGATTAACTCTACACGGAAAAGCTCAATCTGATTTGCTACGTTACATCGAGGAAAGGCTTCTTCCTGAGCATCAGGTAATTTTTACAACACATTCCCCGTTTATGGTACCTGCGGAGCGTATGGCAGATGTTCGGATTGTTGAAGATGTAATCAAGTATGAAGGCAGAAAGTCAACCGTACTAGGTACTAAAGTTTCTTCTGATGCATTATTCGTTGATAAAGATACGCTATTCCCGCTACAGGCTGCACTTGGATACGAAATCACCCAGTCACTTTTTATCGGTAAAGATACGCTGCTTGTCGAAGGACCTTCAGACATTCTTTATCTTCAAGCATTCTCTACAGCTTTAAAGAATCGCAAACGTGAAGGCTTAGATTCACGCTGGACAATATGCCCTTCTGGTGGGATAGATAAAATATCACCATTCGCCTCTTTATTTGGTGCGAACAAGTTGAATATTGCAGTATTATGTGATCTTGCATCTGGAGATAAAAGCAAGATAGAGAAACTAAGGAAAAGCCAAGTTCTGAAGGCAAGTCAACTATTTACAGCAGCAGATTTTACTGGTAAATCAGAGAGTGATATTGAAGACTTTCTACATCCAGAACTCTTTGTCAGACTACTAAACAGTGCCTATAGTCTTTCTGAGAAAAACATTCTTAGTGTTGCGAAGTTGGATGCGGCGTTAAATACAGAGCGCATTGTCAAAAAAGCTGAGGCTGTTTTCAGATTGATGACTCAGGATGTGCCAGAGTTTGATCATTTCTATCCCTCCGATTGGTTAATACGCAACCCAGCATTCTTGGTTGATAGCCCTGAACTTGATGAGACACTGAATTCTTTTGAAGAAGCGTTTCAAGTGATCAACAAAGTGTTGCAATAAGAAAGTTATATAAAAGCAAAATAAATTAACTAAGTTTATCAGTTCTAAAAATGGATCGGCTAGCACAAAGATAAATAATTGTGAAGCGAACAGTATATAACAACCGTATTGGAGCGGACTAGCTAAAAATTATAACCCACATTCCGCACTTCAAGAAGTCGTATACAAAAACTACACTTACGGGTAATTCAAAACTATAGTTTTAAAAAATTAAGTAAATCTCAAAAAATAAATTATGCACGCAAAAATTATAGCTTTTTGATTGTGTTGAAAAAGCCACTAAGGAAGTTTAATTCAAATTTTCAAACTAGTGATAAAAACACAAGACCCTAGAATAGGGAATTCTAGATGTGAAAACTAAGATAATAAATAATACTTTTGACAAAAAATAGGTAGAAATTGCAATATTCTACAACGTTCATCCGTTAAGTTAACATTACCAGAACCCCACTACTCACCTAACAGGTGGATAACTTGAGGGGGCGACAAGCATGGTCAAAACAAGATAGGTATAGCATTTCAGTAGTACCTGTAGTTAAAAATTGGCTGACTCAGCAAGTATAATTACCTCTATATATGTAAAGCTACAAATTTAATGACATCTGCTAACCCTGATTGAGTCTTTAAATTGGTGAAAATAAAAGGCTTATCACCGCGCATTTTCTGAGTATCTCTTTTCATTACCTCTAAATCTGCTCCTACATAGGGTGCAAGGTCAATTTTATTAATCACTAATAAATCAGATTTAGTAATACCGGGGCCACCTTTGCGGGGAATTTTATCACCTGCTGCAACATCAATGACATAAATTGTTAAATCTACTAATTCGGGACTAAAAGTAGCTGCTAGGTTATCGCCTCCACTTTCCAAAAATACTAAATCTAAATCAATAAATTGGTTTTCTAATTGTTCAATAGCAGCCAAATTCATCGAAGCATCTTCGCGAATCGCTGTGTGGGGACAACCGCCAGTTTCCACTCCCAAAATGCGATCGCTTGTCAAGGCTTGAGAACGTACCAAAAATTGAGCGTCCTCTTGGGTATAAATATCATTTGTCACCACAGCAATTTGATACTTTTCACGTAAGGCTTTACACAAAGCATCAACTAAAGCCGTCTTTCCCGAACCCACCGGGCCAGCCACTCCAACACGCAATGCACTCATTGTCTTCTATCTAACTCCTAAACAACCTTGTATACTGGGTTTCGTGCTGCATACTCGCTAAGGACAAACCCCAACTACAACAACTGAGTTGGTCATCTTCCAAAGCTAGTATTTTCCCTACATCTGTGCTAATTAATGGTTGTAACTCTAGTAATAGCTCTTGTCCTGCTGTTTGACCAAGAGGAATGAGTTTCACTCCCGCCGTAATCAAATTACTTGCCCAACTATGCAGATATCCCAATAAAGCAACTTGAATATTGATTTGCCAATGAGCGACAGCGATACCAAAAGCGATCGCATAATTGCAAGGATTACCCACAGCATTCACTAAAGGCATAATCTCTGGTTGTAGTTTACCAAGTAATTGGGTAAGCGATCGCCCCATCTGCCAACTAGATGCCCGTAATTCTTGGGTTTCTCTAGCAGCAGATAACCACATATTCCACCGACATAAACCTGAAATATCGCCTATAGTTGCCGATTTTGTAGACCTGACCATCACCGCCGCATCTAACCGAATTGCTCCATAATGTAGTTCTGCCTCTAACCAATGTTTGAGGCTGGCTTGATCAGAAATGATGCCCTTTTCCACCAGCATTTCTAAGCCTTCAGAATAGCTATATGCTCCCACAGGTAAACTAGGACTAGCTAACTGCAATATGTATAAAAAATTGGCATCAGTGAGGGTGATGGTGTCCATAAGCGCCTAATTCTGGCTGAAATGGTAAGGTTTCCTCTGTAATTTCTAGTCCAAGTTGTTCTAGCATTGTGCGTAAAACTGAATCTGGTAATAAGCGTAAATAGCTAGAGGTAATTTCTACGGGTACATGGCGATTTCCCAAATGGTATGCTGCGCGCATTAATAAAAGCGGTGTTTGAGCAAAAACTGTTAACACTGTTTCTGGTTTGGCAGTAATCCTAATTAAACTGCTATTAGTTTCGTCTTGTAAAATATCACCATCTCGCAGTGATGTTCCTCTGGGTAAACGCAAAAATACAACTTTGCCATCTTCCGTTTCAAAGCGATGACGACTGCGGGTGCGTTCTTCTGCTGTGAGTGCTAGGGTGAAAGTGACGGCAACATCAGGGTTAGACGGTTGACGTTGGGTTAAAGTCAGCATAAATCAAGTTTAGATGTCATATTAAGTGCGGTGTATTAGTTACTATTACCTAAATCATTTAACCCCTCCCCGCAAGCGAGGAGGGGAGATAACAGATTTACAAGCAAAATTTTTACACAGACACCAAGCGTCGTAAAGATTCAGCACGGCGCTTTGCAATGGTGTTATTGGGGGCAAATTTTAGCGCTTCTTCATACATTTGTAGCGCTTGGGTAGTTAATTTTTTCTTTTCGTAGGCGTGTCCGAGGTTATTTAGTGCTGTCACGTAGTCTGGTTTACGTTTTATAGCTTCTTTATATTGACGAATTGCTAAGTCATATTGCTCTTGACTAAAGTAAACATACCCTAGTCCGTTGTAAATAGGGGCGGTATCTTCTTCCTCTTCTTCTTCAGCAGCTTTCATAGCTTTTTGAAATAGTACTATCGCCTGAGAAAATATTTGTTTTTCTGAATAAATACTGGCTAACTCGTAATATTCTTGAGCAGTACCTTTTTCTTTCTCCAATTTCTTGCGTAACCTTGACAAGGCACTTTCACGCCTACGAGTTTTGAAAATTTGGCGGAAAACATTCACAACAGCGAATGAAAGCAGACCTACAAAAATTGCGAGATAA
The DNA here is from genome assembly GCF_963896525.1 of Nodularia sp. LEGE 04288. Classification (NCBI taxonomy): domain Bacteria; kingdom Bacillati; phylum Cyanobacteriota; class Cyanophyceae; order Nostocales; family Nodulariaceae; genus Nodularia; species Nodularia sp. LEGE 04288. The sequence continues at coordinate 3,440 of NZ_CAWQOY010000036.1, read as the reverse complement.
ATAGTGACTAAATTTTTATCCATTGACTGCAAATATAAATATTAAAAGTTAGTTCTGTCTCTATTATCGGACACTGGGGAGATAGGGGAGATCAGGGAGATATTTCTTCACTTTATCGACTCTCTGATGGTAAGCCCCAATATTCAACACGTTTTTTGAGCCAACCTTCTGCTGTATATTGAGCGATCGCTTCATTGACTTGTCTTCTTAACTGATCATACTGCAATCCTTTGGGCATGACTACAGACAAGGGTTGAGTTGATAGCTTTGTGGGTAAAAGCCGATATTGGGGATATTGTTGCACCCAACCGCTCAGAACACTGGCATCGGCAGCAAATGCTACTACTGTATTACTTTCTGTGAGCGATCGCCCTTGTTGATATGAATCAACTCCAACTAACTCGGCTTTTGGCACATAGTAACGCACTTGGGCAATTGTGCTGGAATTTTTGATTACGGCTATTTTGCGGTTTTCTAAGTCACTTAGCTGACGTACAGAGGCATCTTTTGTGACTATGACAGCGCCATCAAAGTAGTAAGGAACACTGAAACTTACTAACCGGGCGCGGGATTCGGTGGCTGTGACTCTGGCGATCGCTAAATCAACTTTATTGTTTAAGACTACAGACAAGCGATCGCGGTTGGCTACTGGTTGGAATTTGACAGCATCCGCTTTCCCTAAAAAATCCAACGCCAGACGCTTCGCCAAGTCAATTTCTAAGCCTTGTAAATTACCGCCAACATCTTTAAATCCCAAGGGACGTAAGTTATCTTTAACGGCAATAGTTAAATACCCTCTTCGCTGAATTTCGGGCATTTCTGCGGCAGATGCCATAAATCCCCAGGAAAAGCAGACAAGACAAAATATAGTAGCGGATAATACCAGATGTAACGGATTAATTTTTAGCCATCTGTTATATCGGTACTTCATAAAAATAGACGGTATGGGGGAAACTCAGTCACGAAGCTTGCTTACAGGGAAGCGACACTCGCGATTTTAATTGCTGTAATCTTTATCGCCTTGGGATTGCTTCACTCGGTGTGCCTTTGTGTTGCACTTTCGATGGGACAATTACCATCTCAGGCTTGGCAATCCTGTACGCATAAAGGTTTGCTCAAATGAGCCTCCCATTTCTGGGGTAATGTTAGCTTCGTCAATGTTTTAAGAGCTTTTTAAATTTGCAACACTGTTTCAGTGACTTTAAAACTGTTTAATTGCAAATGACAGGGCAGGGAACTAGCTACGCATTCCAGGGTGTCATGACTCAAAAAACGTAGTCAGTGAAGACTTAGACTGGTCAATACAGCTTGCAATTTCTTACAAGCTCAGTCCCTATAGGGCTGAGTTATTGACCCGTTACCACCCTTATCCTTTAGCTTGAAGTGCCAATTCCGCAACCTTGCCGAAACAAGCTGGATCGAGAACTGCCAATTGTGCCAACATTTTGCGATTTAGTTGGATATCAGCTTTTTTCAGATTGCCGATCAACTGACTGTAACTCAAACCATGTTGCCTGGAAGCCGCATTGATCCGAGCAATCCACAGACGACGAAAATCGCGCTTTTTCTTTTTGCGATCGCGGTAGGAACTCCGTAGCGCCTTCATTACCTGTTGGTTGGCGGTTCTAAACAAAGTTGAATGGGAACCACGAAAACCTTTAGCTAATTTGAGAATTTTATTGCGGCGTTTACGAGCTACATTACCGCGCTTTACTCTGGTCATAGTCTATTTCCTGAAAAACTTACAAATAAGGAAGCATCAAACGCACGTTGTCTTCATCACGTTCGTGTACAAGTGTGGACTTGGACAAGCTACGCTTTTTGTTAGAAGACTTGTGTTCTAAAAGGTGGTTTTTGAAAGCTTTGCGACGCACAATCTTACCTGTACCAGTGGCACGGAAACGTTTTGCCGCAGCTTTACGAGTCTTGAGTTTAGGCATGGTCTGACTTTAATTCGACACAATCCATAATTATATACTATTATTTACAGATTTAAGTGGCTCAAGTAACGACACATTCCGGAAACTGACGTTTTAATGCCGGAAAAACCGGACAAGGCGCTTGTTCTTGTAAATTTTCTGGTTTGCTCCAGGTAAAGGGTGCTTTTTGTGATGCAGACATCCACAATAGCCGCTTTGCTCGTGTCATAGCAACGTAGAGTAAACGATACTCCTCAGAGGTTTTCAAATGTTCTGCCTGTTTCCACGCTTGGGAGACATCAGGTAGATCAGATTCGCCGTGCAGTGCAGTGCGAATTTGGGCGCGGGCTACTTCTGATAAAGTAAAGTCGCCTAAGAACTGGCTTTTGGGAGGAACCCAAAACTTACCAGGAATTAAGTTTTCGTGTAGAAAGGGCATAAATACATAGTCCCAATCCAACCCCTTGGCTTTGTGCATAGTGATAATCGTCAGTTGACCGCGACGGGTATAACGCGCGTCTAAATCATCTGTTTCCACTGGTTCAAACCGTTCAGAAGTGACGATTTCACTTAAAGCTGAGAGCATTGCTTCCATTGAATTGTTCTCCGTTATTTGCTGGTTTACCCGTTCGGCGAGTTTGTCAGCAGTTGCCAATTCGGCTTGGTCGTATTTTAAAGTTAAAGCCAGAAAGGCAATCAGTTGATACAGGGGCAGTTCTAACCGAGCGCGGAGTACACTACGACACAAATGTGCGGCTTTTTTGACTGTATCTGACTGGAGTTCTGCGAGGGGACTGGGATATAAAAATTCTTCTGGTACACTAGCGAGGGCGTTGAGGTCTTGGGTAGGAATTAATTGACGCTGTACCAATACTTCTAAAGCCGCTTTGAGGTAGTCAGGAGAATGGGGGCGATCGCAAAATTGCAATAATCCCAACATTTCTTGGGGGATATGAGAACGGCGATCGCTTTCGCCTACGTCATAAAGTGTAATTTTATGCTCCTTACACATAGGAGTTAACATCTCTGTTAGCCAGCGACCTTGACGATTTTCTCGCACCAAAATTGCCGCACTACTTTCTGTAGGGTCTTGAGTAAACAACTCAACTATTCTTTGGAACAGCAATTCAACTGTGTGATAAATATCGCGGGGTGTATAAAGTTCTAGTCCTCGTCCCACTGCTACTGGGTTGGCATTTGTTTGAGGATCGGCGGTATCAACGGGGCGGATGTTTTGAGAATGAAAGGGCGATGAGGGCGATTGCTGCTTTTTGAGTTGATAAAAGCTGTTTACCCATTCTAGGGCAAAGTTAGCGGCGGCGATGATAATTCTGGTACTGCGTCCGGCTTGATCCATTGTGGCTAATTTACCAAGGCGATCGCACACTCCGCAAAACTCCCGAAAATAAATCGGATCAGCTGGCGTAAAAGTCGAGTTAATCGCTTGATTAGGATCACCAACTCGCACTAGGTTGAGTCGGAAGTGGGATTGAGAAATTTCTTCTCCCCTGCCCCCTGCCC
>NZ_CAWQOY010000035.1:0-8955 GCF_963896525.1 Nodularia sp. LEGE 04288 | reverse complement strand
TGTGTGTACACCAGAGGCTAGCACCAAAGTGGTTCGTTTCATAAATATGTGAAAACAGGAAATTTTTATCTGGTAACAGTTTTAAAATCTGTTTCTTGAGAGTATCGCTTTTGCAGTAGCGGGGTAGCTAATAACACTCAGATTTTGTGTATAATGCTTTTGGGTAGCAAAATATCACCACCCTCACGGAATCCCCAAAATACTCCCCCCCAGACATGACGAACATGATCTACTGTCTGAACCCAGACTGTCTGCACCCCAACCCCGATAATTTTCAATACTGTCAGAAATGCGGTAGTAAGTTAGTGCTGACAGAAAGATATATACCCCGCTCAATTTTAGGTCAAGGTGGTTTTGGTCGAACATTTCTAGCTACAGATCAATATAAACCGTCCCAGCCCTATTGTGTAATCAAACAGTTTTTACCCCAGGCGCAAGGGACAGATACCATTGAAAAAGCATCTCAGTTATTTGCACAGGAAGCACAACGATTAGAAGAGTTAGGTAAACATCCGCAAATTCCTGAGTTGATGGCTTATTTTATCGTAGATAATCGCCAATATTTAGTGCAAGAATTTGTGCAAGGAAACACCCTACAAGCTGAGTTAGATAATAATGGTGTGTTTTCGGAAAAACTGATTAGAGAATTATTACTAGAAATATTACAAATCCTAGAATTTGTCCATAGTAAACAAGTAATTCACCGAGATATTAAACCAGAGAATATCATCCGGCGCAGCAATGACAACAAGTTATTTTTAGTAGACTTTGGCGCGGCTAAGGTAGTAAAGCAACAGCAACGCACAGCCACAGGAACAATTATCGGTTCTGCGGAATATTGCGCTCCTGAACAGTCTATGGGGAAACCCTTTTTTATCAGTGATTTATATAGTTTAGGGGTGACTTGTCTACATTTATTAACAGGAATTAGCCCTTTTGATTTATATAGTACCCTAGAAGGGGAATGGGTATGGCGAGACTACTTGAATGGGAATGTGGTCAGTGATGAATTGGGTAAAATTCTGGAAAAGTTAGCCCATCCCATCGCCAAGCATCGTTTTCAGTCTGTTGCAGAAGTTAAACAACAAGTGGAAAGAAAATCATCTAAACCTCCTTCTCTCACAAGTATTCAAACTCCACCTCCTTCTCCCCCAAAGATTCAAACTCCACCTCCTTCTCCCCCAAAGATTCAGACTACACCTCCACCTCCCCCAAGGATTCAAATTCAGTCTTTTGACTTTGAAACGGCTACCATAACGGGAAGTAAAGGTTTTTTAGGTATAGGGAAAAGCTATGAAATTAAACGCAGTCGGGGACGCGCCGAGTTTTTTACAGAAAACTTGGGTAATGGTGTAGTTCTAGATATGGTGAAAATTCCTGGGGGTACATTTCTCATGGGTTCGCCAGAAAATGAGCCAGAACGAGATGAAGATGAAAGTCCCCAGCACAGCGTCACCATTCAACCTTTTTTTATGGGGAAATTTACCGTCACTCAAGCGCAATGGGCAGCAGTTGCCGCTTTTGATAAAGTAAGGATCGATTTAAATCCCGACCCATCCCATTTTAAAGGTGCTAATCGACCTGTAGAATCTGTTTCTTGGGATGATGCGGTTGAGTTTTGCGCCCGACTATCTCAAAGGGCTGGAAAAACCTATCGCTTATCTACTGAGGCTGAATGGGAATATGCTTGTCGGGCGGGAACGACTACACCGTTTTATTTTGGTGAGACAATTACTACAGATTTGGCAAATTACAACGGCAAGTTCACTTATGGTTCTGCACCAAAGGGTGAATATCGGGAGCAAACAACCGAGGTGGGAAAATTTCCTGCCAACCCCTTTGGTTTATATGATATGTGTGGTAATTTATGGGAATGGTGTCAGGATGAGTACCACCAAAATTATAATAATGCACCCGCAGAGGGTAGACCTTGGCTAGGTAGAAATGGTAATTCACTTCGGCTGCTGCGCGGTGGTTCTTGGAACCTTTTTCCTGAGAACTGCCGTTCTGCTGGTCGCATCGACATCTACTGCGGCAGCCGCGGCTACGATAACGGATTCCGGGTTGTGTCTGATGGCGTAGCTGCGAGGACTCTTTAGCGTTTTGCCCTTCTTACCGTCTCGCGCTTGGTGCGATCAAATATTTTTTTTAATTCTTGGATGAGTAATCAATATAATACATAATCCTAGTGATTTAATCAAGTGGTAAGTACCTCAAACTTAAAAAACGTAATACCCAGATCCCCGACTTCTTCAAGAAGTCGGGGATCTGAACCTTAGCGCGGAAAGGTCGTTAGTTATCCCAACTTTTCAAATAAATCAGCCAACACCACATTAGAAAACAGAAACCCTTGGGGATCAGACAAACGCAACCTTCCCCCAACTACTTCCACCCAACCTTTATCTAAATAAGGCTGTAAACATTGGTGAATCTCTTTTACCTTCCCTTCCCCAAACTTTTCAGCCAACATTGCCAAACTCACACCCTCAGCCAAACGCAACCCCAACATTAAAGTTTCTAATAATACCTCCTCTGGTGGTGTCACTTCACAATCAATTACACCTCCAGCTTTTACCCACTGGTAATACTCCTGAGTCTTGCGCGGACGAGTGAAGCGCTTTCCCTCGATATAACTCGCCGCACCCATGCCAAAAGCATAATAAGGGCGGTTTTCCCAATACACTCGATTATGCTGACATTGATGCCCAGGACGCGCATAATTAGAAATTTCGTAATGTTCATAACCAGCATTCGTCAAAACTTGCTGTGCCGTTTCGTACATTTTGACTGTGGTTTCATCCGTTGGTAATGGCTGATCCCCTGGTTTGTAATAACGACCAAAAGCTGTCCCAGCTTCTATGGTAAGGTCATAGATGGATATGTGAGTAGGCATCATCCTTACAGCCTGTTTTAAAGAATCCTGCCATTGTTCTAAAGACTGATGCGGCAAACCTGAGATTAGGTCTAAGCTAAATTCGGCTATTTCTACTTGGTGAATTAAGTCCACAGATGTGAGAATATCTACAACAGAGTGCGATCGCCCCGCAAGCTGCAATAATTCCTCTTGAAACGCTTGTACACCCAAACTTACCCGGTTCACGCCAACGCTGCAATAGCCAGATAGATGTGCTAAATCAAACGTGCCTGGGTCTACTTCCATAGAGATTTCTGCACCAGCAGCAATACCCAAATGTTTTTCTAGGGTTGCCAATATGCGTTGTAACTGTTCTATAGATAGTAAAGAAGGAGTCCCACCACCAAAAAAAATTGTTTTCAGAGGTTCACCAGTACCCGCCTTCATGGCAATTTCTTGGCATAGTACCTCCACATATTGAGCGATAGTACCAGATGTTTCACCCCGTAGGCGATCGCCCACCACAGACACAGGGAAATCACAATAAAAACACCGCCTTCGGCAAAAAGGAATGTGTACATAAGCAGAACTGGCAATGCCGGAAATATTAACTTTTTGGCTCATTATGAGAAAGAATTCATTAATTAAACTGAAAATTCCCAACAGCGAAAATAAGTAGTTTTTTTACAAAAATTGATCGTTTAACCACAAAATCATGAAAAATATGCAGAGAAAAGACTTTGGTTATAATATTTGCAGATATTCCCTGCTTCAACGCCTAGTGTAAGTCAATATTGATCAATCGCTCTTATCGATGAAAAATACTTGACTTGATAGGATCACATAATCGCAGGAAAAAAACAAAACTATGCTTGATGCCATTATCATTATCTCATTCATCCTAGCTGCTGCGGGAATAGGGTTCTATAGCATTGAACTACTACCCGATGGTTCCCTAGATGCGGTAACAAACTTAGAAGCTTTACGCTTAGTTGTAGCCGTCTTTGCCGCTATTCTTGGCGGTGCAATTGGACTGAGTTTCCAAACGACATATCGGCGCTTAGAAGTACAAGTCCGAGAAATGCCCCTAGAAATGATTTTAACTCGTGCCATTGGCCTGGTAATTGGGCTATTGCTAGCTAACTTAATGCTAGCCCCATTATTTTTGCTGCCTATCCCCACGGATTTTGGCTTTATTAAGCCACTGGTGGCAGTTGTCGGCAGTATTTTGCTGGCTGTCACCGGGATGAATTTGGCCGATACCCACGGGCGGGGTTTATTGCGGTTCATTAATCCCAACACAGTAGAGACAATGGTAGTAGAAGGAACGCTAAAACCTGCCAGTACCAAAGTTTTAGACACTAGTTGCATTATTGATGGTCGCATTGAAACCTTACTAGAAACCGGATTTCTGGAAGGACAAATTTTAGTCCCCCAGTTTGTCTTGCAGGAATTGCAACAAGTAGCCGATGCTAGTAAAGACCAAAAGCGGGTACGGGGAAGGCGCGGATTAGAAATTCTTACCCGCATTAAGAAAAGCTACCCAGACCGCATTTTGATTAACCCCGTTGACTACGAAGATATTGCCACAGTCGATGCTAAGTTAGTCCGCTTTGCCCAAGAAATTAACGGTACGCTGCTCACCAATGATTACAACTTATCGAAAGTAGCCAGCGTGCAGAAAGTGCCTGTTTTGAATGTGAATGACTTGGTAAATGCTGTGCGTTCTACTTATTTACCTGGTGATAATCTTGACCTGAAGATTCTCAAGGAAGGTAAAGAACCGAGTCAAGGCGTGGGCTACTTAGACGATGGCACAATGGTTGTCGTTGAAGAAGGTAGTAATTATGTCGGTGGGGAAGTGCGGGTAGTCGTCACCAGTGCTTTGCAAACCTCCGCCGGACGGATGATTTTTGCTAAACCCCAAGCTTCAGCTTTGGCGTGAGGTAAATGTCAAGTAAAAATAGAGTTAAAATGTGCGATCGGTGTAGTCAATCTGCACCGATTTTGTTTAGGGTGAAGTTTGACAAAGCAGGCAACTGGATTTTTGTTTGTCGTGAATGTTGGCCTGGTGTGAGTGAAAATAACCCGTTTTATCTTTACGGTGGGACTTGGAAAGCTCGAAAAAAATAAATAGATAGATATAGATAGGTGCGAGACACTCTGCTTATCACAATAGTTCTAAATTATTTTCCATAACTCAAACTCGCATCACCGTTCCTAAACGGGAAAATTTTCTTCTGAGGTTGAAAAGTAGGCTAAATAGGGCGTTGGGTCTGATTTAAATTATAACTAGATTAGTTCAATACCAAAATTCTTTTTATTTGTAAACCGTATTGCTTACTACCACCTCACTAAATTTAACATTATTTTTGCGAAAATTCACACAAATTCAAAAATACGAGTTATAATAGTTCCAGTAGATAGCCCATGCAAATTTGAGTGCAAATAACCGAAAGGTTAAATACTCGGTTTTGCGTGGGCTATTTGCTGTTTATCTCTACTGAAGAATATTTTTACTCCTTGTTTGAGTCGGAGTTACCAAACTACTCAGACAAAATATGATGAACAAAAAATTCCTACCAAGACGCACCAGCAAAAAAGCTGCTAGCAATGCTGGTAAAGTTCTGCGCGACCCTAACTCTACTCCAGAGCAAAGGTCGGCTGCTGGTTCTGCGCTAGTTCAACGGAGGTGGTCTTAACTCTCTTTCCGTTTGACCTCATAACCTTTTGTGTTATTATTTTTACTTGAAGGGGTCTGTACACCAGTGGATTTAAAGCCACATTGTACGCAACACCATAAATTTCCAATGACCCTAATCAAACACTTGCGTAAACCTCTGGCTATTGCTTTACTAGCTTCGATTACTAATTTGAATTTTTACATCTATGTAGTCGATACAAGTAACTCTGACTCACGGTCAACAACCATAAAAATCGGAGTTGATTTGACGCGGAGAGGAGGTTTACCTAAGTTTAAATAAATAGTTAAACCCTTAGCTCTTATATAAGAAGTGCTAAGGGTTTATTTTATTGGCGTTGCTGATTGAAAATATGAATTAGCCTCACGCAAAGGCGCAAAGGCGCAAAAAGAGGAAGAAAAGAAAGGTGATTTTGGTATTTCATACTTTAGTTTAGTAACAGCATTTTGTTGTTTATCGCAACGCCAACATAAAGAAAAATGTTAGTCTTAGTATACAATTTTTCCATTTAGACATAATCATATTGATAATAACTAAATGATGAACGCAAGAGCTTTTTTTTATGATTATTTTTATGTTAAAAGGGCAGGCAAGATGCCCACCCTACGCCTATGAATCTTGCAAAACTGTCTTTGATACCATCCTCGTTTTTTTGAGGTCTGCTTCCGAAAGTTCTTCTCCTGCTTGCAGACGTGTAGCAGAAGTTTGCAACACTGTGGCTGCTCCTTGATCTCCTATTTGTAAGGCGGTGTTAGCAGCCGTTTGTAACATTGTCGCAGCACCGGCGCGATCGCCTTGATTTAATTTCGCTTCCGCTAACTGAGTTTGTCGATACTTCGCTAATGCCAAAATAGACTGCTGCACTGAGGGATTGGGCGCAGGTCGATAGGGCTTGACCACATCTGCATATATCGCTACCATCGGCGAAACTAATCCCTGTTGATTGACAGATGGATCATCGTAGCGGATTTGTAAATGTCCGATTACTTGTTTGCCTTCTGGTAATTGTCCTAAATATATATTCGCCAAAACTACCCGTTCCATATCTTGCATTAAATCACCCAAGCGCACGGCAAAGCCTCCATGAGTTTCTGTTTCCACTGGTAACTCAATGGTGTCTGGGGAAACTTGGGCAAGGGGTTTAAATTCTGCGAGGCGGACATGAGGAACCAAAGACAGCAGCAGGTAGGCATTGGTGAGCCTCACAGACTGAATGCGCTGCAATAAATGGCGAAACTGATCTAATGCTTGTTCCGGACGCTCAATGTAGGCTAGAGTGCCACCACCTGCATCAGCAATTTTTTCCAATAGATCCTGGTTCCAATCATTCCCAAAACCCAGAGTGTTGATAGTGAGATTGATTTTCGTCGCCTTGTGGGCAAATTCTAGACAACGCTTATTGTCATCTTTGCCAATTTCAAATTTCCAAATCCGTAAACTACTTTCACCATGACCATCTGTGAGGAGAAACGCTTGGGAAACAGCTCCTTTTGTCCCTTTCATCAGTTCTGTGATTCCCAGTTGTAAACCCTCGGCAATTGCTGTACCGCCGCTAGCTTTGAGTTTCTTTTTAATTTGGGCTTTAATACCTGGGAGGTCTTCGACTTTTTGGTTGGGGATAATCACTTCAGCAGTACCAGCAAAGGCTACAACCGAAATGCGATCGCCGCAGGTGGGGGTTTCGCTATCACCTGGCTGTAGCCGATCTAATAATTGCTCCACGGCCTGAATTACTGTGGCGATGGGTTGACCATGCATGGAACCACTCTTATCGAGAATTAAGCATAAGTTGAGTGGCAAATGTTGATCAAATTCACCAGCGAGTGCAGAAATTGAAATAGATAGTTGACGTTGGTTGCTCGATTGAGCCGCGTCAACATTAGTATCATTTAAGGCACAAAGCAATTGAACTTTCATTGTGGAGGAGTATCTTGCAACACGGTTTTTGAGACAATTCTGGTTTTCTTGCGATCGCTCTCAGATAAGTCACCACCAGATTGAAGTTGCGTGGCTGAAGTTTGTAACACTGTCGCCGCACCTTGATCCCCCATTTGCAGAGCAGTTTTCGCCGCAGTTTGTAGCATTGTGGCAGCACCGGCGCGATCGCCCTGTTGTAATTTCGTCTCGGCTAACTGGGTTTGGCGGTACTTGGCTAAGGCCAAAATAGACTGTTGCACACGGGAATCTATCTGTGGTTGGTAAACCCCAGTCACATTGGCATACACTGGGAGATTATCTGTAAATAAACCCATTTTATTTTGGGCAGGGTCATCGTAGCGGACTTGGACATTAGCGATCGCCTGTTTACCTTCTGGCAACTGTCCCAGATAAATATTAGCCAAAATCACCCGCTCTGAATCTTTCATTAAATCTCCCAAGCGCACAGCAAAGCGTCCATCTGCTTCTTGCTGTATGGGTAACTCAATGGTGTATGGGGCAACTTGGGCAATGGGTTTGAGTTCCGCTAGCCGGATATGAGGCTTCAGGGAAATTAGTAAATGAGCATTAGTTAATCCCACCGTTTGCACTCGGCTGAACAGGCGGTTAAACTCATCTGCGGCCTGTTCTGGTTTTTGAATGTGGGACAAACTACCTAAGCCAGCATCAGCGATTTTTTCTAAAATATCCTGATTCCATTTGTCACCAAATCCTAACGTGTTTAAAGTCAAATTATAGCCAGTCGCTAGTTGAGCCAATTTCAAACAACGTTGGTTATCACCGTGTTCATTTTCACCATCAGTTAATAAAAAGGCTTGAGAAACAGTTTCTTTTTTTCCCTTGGCTAATTCCTCTATTCCCAAACGCAAACCTTCATCAATAGCTGTACCACCATCTGCGGATAGACTGTTAATTTGTTTTTTAATTCTTTCTGGATTGGCGATCGTTTGATTCGGGACTAAAACTTTGGCACGGTGATCAAAAGCGACAACACTCAGGCGATCGCCAGGCTTCAGTTTATCCACCAGACCAATAGCTGCTTGCTTCACAGTTTCCAGGGGTCGCCCGTGCATCGAACCACTATGATCGAGAATAAGGCATAAATTCAGTGGAATGTTGCGGTCTTGAATTTCCGCGATCGCTGAAATCGACATAGCCAACTGACGTTGACTGCTTGGTTGATGCGCGTCCAAATTACCATCATTCAAGGTAGGCTGCAAATTGACCTTCATAACCCAAAATTCCTAGTTAGCATATCTATATAAATAACTTCAAAACGCCACATCAGCACTACGGAAAAATTAGGGACTGGGAGTAGGGAGTAGGGAGTAGGGAGTAGGGAGTAGGGAGTAGGGAGTAGGGAGTAGGGGAGTAGCAGAGCATAGCAGAATATTAATATGAGTATTGTCCCCATTCCTCATTCCTCATTCCTCATTCCCCATTCCTCATTCCCCATTCCTC